>JAFZEK010000073.1 GCA_017560705.1 Bacteroidales bacterium
ATGTCTCCAAAAGGCGAAAATAGCATATTTTTATCCCCCAACAGGTGAAATTGCATCGCGAGGAAATTATATCTGCATCACGAGGAAACCTGGGTTTCATCACGAGGAAGGTATACTTTCATTGCCGAGAGACCTAGGTTTGCTCACCAAAGCACCTAAACAATATTTCTGTAAAAATAACACCTCTTAATTATCAATCACTTATCTTCTTAACTCTCTGAGAATGAAATATACGTACATCGGTGAAAAATTTTGAAGAAATATGCCATTCTCCGTGTTAAATACTCTACTGTTAATATATCTAAGATTTAGCATTGTTGTTAAGCAAAACGTGCTGATATATCCCGAGCTCTACAAATAAAACACATTCTCTATAGGCAACTTCTAAAAATTGCTTTGCAAGTGATTTGCGAATTTTTACTAGAAAGATTTCTAGTTTCTTTTGACCCATCATAGCGGGCTATGCGACCCCAAAAGAAATAGAAAGATTTCGGTAAAAAACGTAAACGTTGCGATTAAGCGAGTAAAGAGCAATGCCTCAGCATTGGCTATTTCGAGCGATAGCAACATCGACGAAGTCAACCCACGCTAAAGTTCTTTCTACAATCAATTCAATTTCCTAGAACGTGGAATTTTTAGAAGTTGCCTGAAAATATGAGAGTGTAAAGTTCGCTATAATGGTCGTTTGTAAAACTAATTATAGACGAGTTTATGATTGGTCAATTTTTATTCCATTGTTGTAGAAGTATAGTTCTTTATTGTTGGATAAAGCAATCTTTAGGATTTTATTCCTAAGTTTTTCGATAGAAATTATGCGTACTGAGAAATAAAGCTCATTCACATATTCCCATATTTTTTGAGGTATTACACTTTTGGGTAAGCCTATTTGTTTTGAAAACATGCTTACCCATGTTCCATTGGAATTAAATTTTACTTTCATCCCGCTAGAAAAAACTGTCAAATATTTCTTTTGCCCATAGATGTTTCGGCTTATTTTTACGTATACTACTCGTTCTTTTGGCAAGTATTTGTTTACGAAATATTGTGCCTCGAGAGGTAGCTTATCTATTCCTTCAACAAAAATATTTTCTTTGGTCATGCCTCCAAGAGTAGTAAATAATATACCTATAAATACAATAATTTTCTTCATAAATAAATCCTCCTAAAATAATATTGAGCAAACAAAAGTTGTGGCAGACTGTATTTCTATCAGTCGTTAGGAACAGCTTTCATGTCATGCTGTATAAACAAATTATCAAAGAATTTGTTTTCAGAGGTTTAGTAAATATATGACAGCAGTGTACGATTATCTATATTGTTTGTAGCTAATTAGAAGTAGAAGTTCTAGTTTTAGGTTATATTATCTTGTGTCTATGGTATTTATATTTGTTTAGAGTGCTTGGTAGATAAATAGAGTTTATCCTAAGATTAAAGGCAACTTCTAAAAATTCCACGTTTCGGATAAACAAAAGAGTGTTTTTTGAAACTTTTGCGTGCTTTACATTTTTTCTTGGAATCTTTCTATTTCTTTTTCAATCGCATAGCCCGCTATGATAGGTCAAAAGAAAGTAGAAATCTTCTCAAGAAAATTCCGTAAATCACTTGCAAAGCAATTTTTAGAAGTTGCCTAAAAGTATTTGAGCATAATGTCTATAGGTATTCAATTAATACTTTACTTTGGCTTCCGATATTGTAATTTTATAGATGTAAATATCATAGAACAAATATATTGCGTTGTCTGATTTTGGAGAGTATGGATACCGAATAATGGATTACTATAGGGGATATAGGTGTTATTATTGAGTGTGCTGAGATGCTAAAAAAAGCAAATGTGGGAACAAATAGCTTGCAATACGTGTTCAATAGGCAATAAAAAACGATAAATCAAAATTTTACTATGAAAAGTACTAATGAAAAACATCACGACAGCGTAGATACATCTGTTTTTGGGTCAGATGAAATGTTGAGAGTGTCGCCGAAAAATGAAATACCAAAAAATCCTATGCCTCAGGATATTGCCTATCAAATAGTGCATGATGAAGCTATGCTTGATGGAAATGCCCGATTAAACATGGCTACTTTTGTTACTACATGGATGGATGAAGGTGCTAGGCAAATTATGATAGAATCCATGGATAAGAATATGATAGACAAGTCGGAATATCCTCAAACGGCCGAGATTGAGCGTAAATGTGTGAATATCATGGCCAAATTGTGGAATAGTCCTGAAAAGCCATATTGCACAGGAGCTAGCACTGTAGGTTCTAGCGAAGCTTGTATGCTTGGTGGCTTGGCTGCTCTTTTCCGCTGGAAAGCAAAAAGAAGAGCCGAAGGAAAATCTACTGACAAGCCTAACTTCATTATTTCTAGTGCCTATCAAGTAGTGTGGGAAAAATTTGCTCACTATTGGGAATTAGAGATGAGGGAAGTGCCTATAAGTTTCGACAAACCGTGTATGCAAGCCGATGACGTGGTAAAATTATGCGATGAAAACACTTTCCTTGTTGTGCCAATACAAGGCGTTACTCATACTGGTATGAACGACGATGTGGAAGGCATAAATAACGCCCTCGACGAGCTAAACATGAAAACCAAATGGGATATTCCTATTCACGTGGATGCTGCAACTGGCGGTTTTATTCTTCCGTTCTTACAACCCGAAAGAAAGTGGGATTTCCGTTTGAAATGGGTATTATCCATAAGTACATCTGGACACAAGTTCGGTTTGGTATATCCTGGCTTAGGATGGGTTATTTGGAAAGATAAGAAATATTTACCTGATAACATGGTATTTAATGTAAACTATCTGGGTAGCGAAGTGGGTACAACTGCCATAAACTTTTCACGACCGGGTAACTATGTTCTTGCTCAGTATTACCAATTTATTCGACTTGGTTTCAAGGGATATAAGGAAATACAAAGCAATGTGATGGAAACGAAAAATTATCTATCCGGACAGATAAAACATCTTGGTTTCACACTGTTGAATGAAGAAACACCTAATCCGTTGTTCTGCTGGTACATGAAGGATGACAAGAAGCGTAAATGGACTTTGTATGACCTTTCGGACGTGATGAGGCAAGATGGATGGCAAATTCCTGCTTACTCATTGCCAAAAAACATGGAAGACGTTGTAGTTATGCGTATTGTGGTAAGACAAGGTACGGGTATTGACCTCGCCGACCGTTTGATAGACGATATGAAACGACACATTCAAGAGCTTGACAATAGAAAAGAACCGTCTGATACTTGGCTTATCATGAATAAATCGCAAAAGGTAAAAGACAGAGGCTTCTCTCATAATAGGTAAGTGCTTTGGTGTATGATACTTAACGACAATAAATCGGCTGAATAGTGGATTTATACCTTCCTCCTCGAATAGTTTCTTTGATTCTGCTTGAGGAGGATTGTTTTTTTAGGAATATCTTAAAAAGAAATCGTCTCACTGTATCCTTTTTTCAACTCTGTAAGCTATGCCATCCATCACACCTAGGTCTGCAATTAATAATACCCTACCATGAAACGAATGATACCTAGGTCTCCACAGCTTTCATACCTAGGTATTATTTTTACCATCTGTATCTATGACTAATAGGAAATAACAAGATGGGGGTTAAACCTTTGTATCTCAATTATAAATAGTAGGGAAGGTGTGGATGCGAAGATTTCCTTTCGAACATTCGACAATGGAGTTGTGGATTGTTAAAACCGATAGCTTTAAAAGTTGTTATCTTTGTTAAAAGAATGAGGTAGCTGTAGCCCCAATTGGTTTTCGAGATAAATGAGCATTGTAAATATTACGTATGCATGAAGTTATGCCATTATTATGGAGTAAAATTCTTCGATTTTCATATTTGGAGAAGCTGATTCCTCAAAAGATGGTAGTGGACTGGCAAAGTGTTCACAATCTTCTGGAATTTGTTTTCCGATAGAGAATATTGGTGCAAGATAATATATGTTGATAATCAGCAGTGTGTATCCTGGTATTTTCCTTCCCGATGTAGTTGAAATTTCCTCGGGATGTAATTTCATTTCCCTCGTGATGTAGATAAAATTTCCTCCTGATGAAAGATCAAGAGGTGTATGATGTGGCAAATTTGGATGATTGATTTGGCTTCAAGGTCGTCGATACTATATAATATATATGCAGTTTTTTTATTTGGCAAGCATGTAGTGTTGGCCTTTTTCGGATTAGTGAATATGGCAACTTCGAAGTGCTATTGCATGTGTATAACACTAATGGAACATGATACTTAGCCGTTGTTATTGCCATATTTTGTATTGGAATGGGGCGTA
>JAFZEK010000074.1 GCA_017560705.1 Bacteroidales bacterium
GACTGTTCTTTGAAACTTTTGCGTGGTTTACGTTTTTTCTTTGAATCTTTCTATTTCTTTTGGGGTCGCATAGACCGCTATGATGGGTCAAAAGAAAGTAGAAATCTTCTCAAGAACGTTGCGATTAAGCGAGTAAAGAGCAATACCCAAGCATTAGCTCTTTCGAGCGATAGCAACATCGACGAAGTCTGTATTCCGTAAATCACTTGCTAAGCAATTTTTAGAAGTTGCCTAAACAAAATAACATATATATGTTATCACATTATCCTATATAAGATAATCGAATAACATATATATGTTATACATCTATTTCCCAACGTAGACACGCAATGCCAAATGTAGCAGCAATACTAAAGGCCTAAACCCAAAAGCGAGCCTACTTGGAACACCAAAAACGCCACTATCCATGCCAAAGCAAAGGTGTATCCGCTCATTATCCAAGCCCACTTTCTGCCAAACTCTTTGCCGCAAGTTATGATTGTTGCCGTACATGGCACATATAGCAACACAAAAAGCATGAATGCCATAGCCACCAATGGGCTAAAGACCTTCTGCCCTGCCCTAGGCCCTGTGGCATACACCTCGCTTTGCAATGCCTTGCTCAGCGATGTTATATTTTCAGCATCTTCCACCTTGTAGAGTATGCCCATAGAGCTTACCACTATCTCCTTAGCAGCAAAACCAGTCACTAGGCTTACACTCATTTTCCAGTCGAAACCTAGTGGTGCCATCACCGGCTCTATGACTTTCCCTATCTTGCCTATATATGAATTTTCCTTCTGCACTAGCGACCTCTGCAGCTGAAGACTCTCTATCTTAGCCATCTGCACAGCATCGGCATTTGCAGCATCGGCTTCGAGCAGTGCTATTTGACTATCTATAGCATCCGTTGCAGCCGAAGTGCGTGGAAAATAACCTAACACCCATATTATTACCGACGCTATGAGAATGACACTACTTATTTTCTTCAAATATTCTGCCACTCTGTCCCAGATGTGTATCATCAAGTTGCGGAACGATGGGAATCTATAGGGCGGCAACTCCATTACGAACTGCTCGCTATCGCTCTTATAAAAGAACTTCTTCATTATTAATGCTATAAGAATAGCCAACAATATGCCAACAAGGTACAACCCCAGCAATATCAAAGCCTGATTCTTTGGAAAGAACGCCGACACCAACAATATGTATACCGGCAACCTTGCCGAACACGACATCAGCGGAATAATAAGCATAGTAACTATACGGTTCTTTTTATTTTCCAGTATGCGTGTTGCCATTATAGCCGGAACACTACAGCCAAAACCTATAAGCAAAGGGATGAACGACTTGCCATGCAATCCTATTTTATGCATCAGCTTATCCATAATGAACGCTGCCCGTGCCATATAGCCTGTATCCTCCATTATGGATATAAACAAAAACAGTATCAATATATTTGGCAAAAACACTAGCACACTGCCTACACCCTCTATTATGCCGTTTATAAGCAAGTCGCTAACTATGCCCGATGGCAAAACACTTAGCAGCCATGTAGCTAGCAGCTCCACTCCTCTCTCTATCCACCCTTGTGGTATTGCTCCCAACGAGAATGTGGACTGAAACATAATGTACAAGAAAAGAAACAAGATAGGAAAACCCAACCATCTATTGGTAAGTATATTATCTATTTTGCTCGATAGGTTTTTCTTGCTCGACATTGGTGGAACATACGTCTCCTTCAATGCACCTCGTATGAAACCATACTTAGCATTAGTTATAACCTCCGACGGCTCTTCCTTATGCACCTCTCTTAAGTGCTTACGGCTACGCTCGCTCACGCTAACTATGTCCGAATAGTTATCTCTTCCTTTGAAAACCTCCAACGTAGTCTTGTCGTCCTCTAGCAATTTCAGTGCCAAATACCTCGACGAATATTTATCCGTCACCTCCTTGTTCAGGACTATAGATTTCTTTATTCTAGTTATCTCGTCCTCAATGTCCTTGCCATAGTTGATATGGATATGCTTATGAGTGTTTGCCCTATCCTCGTAGGTGTTTATTATAGAATCCAACACCTCGTTTATGCCCACGCCCTTAAATGCCACCGTAGGAACGATGTTGAAGCCCAACATGCTACCCAAATATTCATAATCCAATCGGCTACCACTCTTCTGAAACTCATCGTACATGTTCAGTGCCATCACTATCCTCACATTCATATCAATAAGCTGAGTAGTGAGAAACAAGTTACGCTCCAAATTGGACGAATCCACTACGTTCAAAACAATATCAGGACTTTCTTCGCAAATATACTGTCGCACATACAACTCTTCGGGCGAATACTCCGTTATGGAATATGTACCCGGGAGGTCTATCATATTTATAGTGTAGCCATTATAATTAAAAGTACCGATCTTGGCATTCACCGTAACGCCGCTGTAGTTTCCCACCTTTTCGTGCAAGCCCGTAGCAAAATTAAAAAACGATGTCTTGCCACAATTAGGATTGCCCACCAATGCAACGTTTATGATATTAGACTTTTCTTTTATATTCTTCTGCACCTCTTCGGTGAAAGTAGAAAACGATGTAGCACCCGACTCACACGCCGAAATATCAGACACCTCTATCTGCAATGCCTCGCTACGACGCAGAGATATATGACTTCCCATAACCTCATACTCTATAGGGTCGCGAAGGGGTGCATTTTTTACCACTGTTACTATTTCGCCCTTCACAAAACCCATCTCCATTATCCTATGGCGGAAACTACCGTGGCCATTTATCTTTGTTATAACACACCTGCTACCCGAAGGCATCACCGAAAGTGTTGTTTTATTATCGTTTAAAGACTGCATGCTTTCCATTTTTTAAACTACAAAAGTACGAAATATATTTCATTTAAGCAACACCTAAAAGCACCTACTATCGACACCCTCCTACAAAACACCTCTCTTGGCTACCCTCTTTTAGCCTAAATTAGGCCTAACTACCCATTATTTCCACACCATCAACAGAGCCTTATATTTTAGCCCCAATCCTCTTACAATTCAGCCTTTTGGTGGTCGTGAAAATATAGTAGTACAAATTGAAATAAAGGCAACTTCTAAAAATTGTTTTGCAAGTGATTTACGGAATTTTCTTGAGAAGATTTCTACTTTCTTTTGATTGAGCATAGCGGGCTATGCGACCCCAAAAGAAATAGAAAGATTCCAAGAAAAAACGTAAACGTTGCGATTAAGCGAGTAAAGAGCAATGCCCCAGCATTAGCTCTTTCGAGCGATAGCAACATCGACGAAGTCAACCACGCAAAAGTTTCAGAGAACACTCTTTTGTTTATCCGAAACGTGGAATTTTTAGAAGTTGCCATAAACAAAAAAGCAGTATGTGAGCATAAAACACATACTGCTTTTTTAGTAAGAATGATATTCAAATGCCATGCAATGGTTTTTGCAAGCTAATCTACTACTTATATATTTTTCTTTTATTCAATGCATTTTGGAAATTTCTAGCATTCCTTACATGCTCAGCATGTGTAACAGCAAAGTTATGATAGCCCGAAAAATCC
>JAFZEK010000075.1 GCA_017560705.1 Bacteroidales bacterium
AAAAGAAAATAAAAATACATTTTTCGTGATAAAGAGATGAAAACGAATAAGGTAATAACAATATTATTATTCCTATTAGGAGTAACAGGACTAAAAGCACAAAACACCAACATAGATGCCTATGTAAAAAAAATGGTGGTAGACCCCGATGTTGAAAACGCAACATTTGGTATAAGTGTGTATAATGTAACCAAAAATAAACCCATATACAACTACAATGGAAACAAGAGTATGATACCTGCTTCCATTCAAAAGTTGATAACAACAAGTATAGGCTTCGAAAAGCTAGGTAAGGATTTTCGATTCAAAACCTCTATAGGCTATACCGGAACCATCGACGAAGAATCTGGAGTGCTATATGGCAACATATACATAATAGGTGGTGGCGATCCAATATTAGGCTCTTACCGCTATAAACAAACCGCTATAGACTCGGTGTTCTCCAAATGGAAACAAGCTATGACTGATGCCGGAATAAAAAAAGTAGAAAAAAGAATATGCTATGATGCCTCTATATTTGATAGCAAACAACTACACGACAGCTGGATGTGGGGAGACATTGGAAACTATTATGGTTGTGGAGTATCGGGGTTGAATATTCACGAAAATATGTATTTTGCTCATTTTTCTTCGGGGAGCTTACTAAATCGTCCAGCAGTAATAAACTCCATAACACCACGCAATGTGGATGTTTGGAACAAAAATGAGGTGACTACAGGTTCGCAAAATTCTGGTGACGGAGTGGTTATATACGGTGAACCCAATAGTAATGTAAGAAGCTATACCGGCACAGTACCATTAGGACAAAAGAACTTCAAAATCAGAGGATCTATACCTAATCCACCAGAGACTTGTGCTAAAATGTTTCAAAAATATTTGAACGATGCAGGGATAGAAACTTCTGCATACGTGTCGGAATCATCATTGAACAATGACCATGTAAAAGTGTTGTTCGATTATTTTTCACCCTCCTACTTGGATATTGTAACATTCACCAATCATACATCAAACAATATTTATGTGGAAAGCATATTCAAATATTTAGGCTACAACCGCTATAAAAAAGGTAGTTTTGAAACTGGTGAATATGTAGTAAAAGATTTTTTCAAAGAACACCAACTAGTGGACAAAGGTGTGTCTGTAATAGACGGAAGTGGACTATCTCGTCAGAATATGATGACTACTAGTTTTATGTGTAAATTCTTAGCAGAAATATCCAGACAACCATATTTCAACGATTTTTTACATACACTGCCACAGATAGGTAAAAGTGGTACAGCCAAAAACATACTTAAAAATAAGAATATTACAAAAGAGATATACATTAAAACAGGTAGTATGAGTAAGATAAAAGCTTATGCAGGGTATGTAGTAGATGATAATGGAGACTTGATAAGCTTCTGTTTTATAGCCAATAATTTTGAATGTTCTCAATCTAAAATTGGAACAAAATTAGAACAAATATTGCTGATGATAATAGAATAAAGATAAAATGGTAGTAGGGGTGAAATAAAACAACATCTGAAACCTTGCTACTTTTTTAGTTTTTTAATATAGACTTTGTAGGCTAATATATTTTTTTATCAATCATTACGGTTATAGACAATGGGCTATAATACACGTAAGAGAAAAAATAGATTAACAATAAAAACAGATAAAAAGATGACTAAGAAAAGAGTTATATTGAGTTTTATACTTGCTGTTCTAATATTAGGAACAAGCTGTTTTGCATCGGATA
The DNA here is from genome assembly GCA_017560705.1 of Bacteroidales bacterium. Lineage (GTDB taxonomy): Bacteria > Bacteroidota > Bacteroidia > Bacteroidales > P3 > HGM05376. The sequence continues at coordinate 1,739 of JAFZEK010000075.1, forward strand.
ACGACACAAAGAACAAAGGCTACAAGTTCATATTCACAGTGCATGATGCAACGGATAGTGTGCTATATTTGGGTAGATATTACAACAGAAATCAGTATGCCATAGATACAGCATACAGAAATAAAAAGAACCAGTTCATATTTGAACGCAAAAATAAAACTTTGGAACCCGGATTGTATTTCTTTACAAACACCAAAGACAAGTTTGCAGAATTTACTATCAACGAAGAACCACGAAAATATAAATTCACCACTCACGATACTGATTGGGTAGCAAATATGGAAATAAAAGGTTCTCCAGACAATGAAAAGTTCTTCGCATACCAAATGCTACGCAGAAGAATGAATATGAGTATAGACTCGGTGAAGATAGCATCCGAATCTAGAGTGTTCAACGATTATCGTAGAAAAGTAGGAAAAGACTTAGATAGCATAAACATAAAGTTTGTGGAAGAAAACCCAAATCATATTCTTTCTTTAATAATGAAAGCTACAAAAGAAATAGATGTTCCGGCAGTGAATGACAATGGCGACTCTCTAACCCAACGAGAAAGATTTGATTACTACTGTAAACACTATTTTGATAATATGTCGCTAGATAATGAAGCAATCTTGCGAACTCCATCATACGTGTTCTACGATAAAGTAGACAAATACTTTGACAAAGTGCTTAATGGTGCTACACCAAAAATGATATGTGAATATGCCGATATGGCAATAGAAAAAGCACGTCCTGCTAAGAATGTGTTCAAATATTTGATCTTAAACGTAGCTCAAAGATATATACAAAGTAATGTAATGTCTTATGATGAAATATATGTGCACATGATAGAAAAATATTATATGACAGGTGAAGCATTTTGGGCAAGCCCTTCGGATATAGAGTTTGAAACCAAAAGAGCTATGACCTGGAAGAAACTATTGTTAGGTGAAAAGGCTCCGGAGCTAATATTAAAAGACATTAATGGAAAATGGCATTCGCTATACCAAGTGCCAAACAAATATACATTGTTAGTATTTTGGGCTCCATCGTGTGGACATTGTGCAACTATAATACCAGCTTTATACAAATTCTATGATGAATATAAAGATGTATACGATATAGGTACTTTTGCAATAAACACAGATATAGGTTCTGAAGACATAGAAAAATGGAAAAAATATGTTGAAGAGAAAAATCTAAATTGGGATAACTATAATGGAGCAGAAGCCAATGTGGACTGGCACGAAGCCTACGATATTATATCAACACCAGTAATATATTTGCTAGATAAAGATAAAAAAATAATAGGCAAAAAGCTAGATGCTAGCGTGCTAGAACAGCTTATGGCAATTATAGAACCAGAAAAAGCCGAAGTCTACAAACAGCAAAAGAACAATGCTGAAAAGCAAAATACAGTATCTGAATAATAAATATAAAATAATAATAAGATGACAAAACGAATTTTAACGGTAAGCTGCATAGCTCTTCTATTAGGGGCTTGCGGTACAAAAAAAGACGAGATGAAAGAAAATCCTTTTTTAACAGAATGGAATACA
>JAFZEK010000076.1 GCA_017560705.1 Bacteroidales bacterium
AGAGTTTTCAGTGTTGGTTGATGAAGGGTTTTCTTTTTGTTGTTGATTGCATGAAAGCAAAAGGGCTGCAACGCTGGTGAGGATTAATAATCTTTTCATTTCAAATATTTATTTCTATTTCGTCAGTAAAAAATAATAACGCAGATTGTGTCAAATTATTGATTAAGACTGCTTCTTTTTTGTTATGATGGAAAGAAGGATGTAGTAGAGTATTATAACTGGTATGGCCAATATGCCTAGGACAATAAGAAGTGCTGCTGACGATATTAGAAATATGAATCGGGTGCTATTGTCTTTCCACGAGAGGTTTTTGAATTTTAGTGCAAATAAAGGTATTTCAGTTACAAGCATAATTGATAGTATGATGGCAACGGCTGCTATAAGGAATGGATTGGATATAATGTTGTCGAGTGTGTGTTGGTTTACGAATGGGAATAGCATTAATTTTTGAGGGTTGCTAGAGGAGAAGATAATTCCACATGCGGCCCATACCATAGCGTTGGCAGGTGTTGGCAGCCCAATGAACGATGATGTTTGGCGTTCGTCGAGGTTAAATTTTGCAAGGCGGTATGCTGATAGGGCAGGCATAAGGAATGCAGTGTATTTTAAGAAGTTTATATTGTCGTTGTTGAGGGTTAGGCTGTTTATAATGCCAAAGACAATAAAGGCTGGAGCTACTCCGAAGGTGACAACGTCGGCCAAAGAATCTAGCTCTTTGCCCATGGGGGATTGCACTTTTAGCAATCGTGCTACCATGCCATCGAAAAAGTCGAATACAGCTCCGAGGAATATGAATGCTGCTGCAAGGTCGAGGTTCATATTTATGGCTTGCCAAGTGGCTAAAGCTCCGCAAGTGAGGTTGGATAATGTTATCGTGTTTGGGATGTGTTTTTTCATTATAGTATGAGTGTTTGTTTTGGTTATAAAAAGTATATGTCGATTAAATAATGGCAACGTCTAATACGGAGGCAAAGTTGCACTTTTTTTTAGGAGTTGCCTATATTATTAGTTTTTGACTGATATGCGTTCCCAAATGCAGTTGGGTATACATTTCCAAGCAGCCACAAGGAAATAGTATCGCCAATCAATTATTTTGATTCTTTTTTTCTTTTCTACGGCTTTGTATGCTGCTTTGGCTACGTCTGTTTTGTTCATAAGCATAGGGTAGTTGTGGCTGTCGTTCAGCAAGTCGGTAGCCACAAAGCCGGGTCTTATGTCGGTAAAGATTATTTTTGCTTTTCTCATGGACGAGAGCTGAGCGAGGCACTGTAGGTATTGGTTTTGGTAGCGTTTTGTAGCCGAATAGGCAGGGGATACACCAAGGCCTTTGGTTCCTGCTATGGATGTGATGGCAGCAATGTGTCCGCCTCCATGTTCGGCAAAATAGTTGAAAGCAAAGGTGACCATACGAGTGAAGCCTTTGCAGTTGGTTTCGACGGTGTTTAGCTCTTTGGCATAGTCTAGCTGTGTGTTTTGATAGCCAATGCCTGACACGTGAAAATATATGTCCATTCCTCCGAGTTGGGTTATTAGATTTTGAAATTGCTGAGTGGCATTATCGGAGTTTATGTCCATAGCTTGAACGAATACATTGCTGCTGTTCAAGTCTTGTAGCTCTTTTAGCAGATTTTCTCTTCGGCCAATAATGCCTACTTTCCAACCTTGGGATATATATATCTTTGCTATTTCGCAGCCAATACCCGATGTGGCTCCGGAAATAATTATTCTTTTACTTTTCATATTTTCTCTACTTTTGTAGTACTGATAATTATTGCATCTATTGTTTTGACAACTAATTGTATAACTAGTGTTATATTGGTTTTGAACAATCGTCGTTCGGAATGCAAATATACATGAAAATAATTGAATTACAAATAGAAAAGAGAAAAAATAGATTTTTTGAATAAAGAAGGGAGCAAAAATGGTAAAAATAGGGGATGAAAGGTGTGTTTTTTCTTGAAAAATGGCATTGGAGAGAGAAAAAAGTTGCTATTTTTTATTCTTGAGAATCATTGTATTAGAGAAAAAGTTGTGATAAAATGCGAAAAAAAGTTTGCAGGTATAGAAAAAAGTCGTATCTTTGCAAACGTAAA
>JAFZEK010000077.1 GCA_017560705.1 Bacteroidales bacterium
ATACCATTAAAGATAGGCTTCAATGTCTCTCTCATTTGATCAAACATATCACGAATAGGTATAATATCATACTGAATACCTAAATTATTAGCCAAATCTACAGCATCTTTCACAGAGTGATCGCTACTATATTGCGAAGGAAGAAGCACACCTCTCACATTTTCACTACCCAAAGCATCTGCCGCTAACACTGCCACAATAGCCGAATCTATACCACCTGAAAGACCTATCAAAGCCTTTTTAAGCCCATTCTTATGAAAATACTCACGTATTCCCATAACCAATGCTTTATATACTAATTCTACAACTTCCGGTTTTTCATCGTCGTGACTTTCTAGCAACTGCAAATCCACAGCAGTAACAGCTTCTTCAAAATAAGGCATCTGACACAACACACTACCCGCTGCATTCAACGCCATTGAACCACCTGCATAAAGATAACTACCTTCGCCCCCTACCCTATTCACATACACTAGCGAAGTATTCAAGTGTTCCACAATCTTGTGCATACGATAACGTGTACGATACGGCTTGTTATAATTAAACACATTGCAACCGCAACATATAACCATATCTGGCTGTTCAGTAATGTGTTGAGATTTGGTCAATTCTTTCAAATCTTCATAAAAACCTATAGCTATCTTTTGATTTTGATATTGAAGCATTTGAACACCTTCACCTCTAACAAAATATTTCTGCTCATCCAAGTCTAAATACTTCTTAGTAATAATGGCACGTATAGCCTTATTTTGCACAAAAACCAATGCATTACAAAGCCCTCTATCTTGCACATGCAATGGAAGTCCTACTATAAAAGCTCTATGCTCCGAACGTTGCACACATTCTTGCAACGCCAGCTGTGCCTGTTTTTGTAAATCGGTATAAACTACAGAACTTAGCAATGGCGAACCACATAAAGTATTAGCAGGAAAAACAGTCAATAATGACTCCTTGCTTTGAGGTTTTTCTAATTCGGCAAACACCTTTTGAAGGTTTTCTTCAACATTGCCAGTCTTGGTATTTATCTGTACTATATTTATTTTCATCGTATTGAGTATTATTTGACAACCATAAAACAAACGCAAATATACATTAGTTTTTCCAATTACAAACATTAACCCTCCATGTTTTTTTATAACAAAGAGATTAACAACCACAAAAAGAAGCAATCTAAAGACTCAATATCACACTTTCTCAAATAAACTTATTTCAAACCTTCATGTAAACATAATCTTTTCGCAAGATTATAATGACATAACATCGACATGCAACGACAACATTCAAGCAATATCTAAAATTCCACGTTTTAGATATTGTCTATATTAATTCCCACACACCAAGTTTACATACTATTATACCTACACGCATAGTTCCAAATAATTCTATTATCTTTTAGTCTTGAAATATTTTACTCCGTCTTCCATTGCTACTTTTCCATAAAAACACAACCTCTAAAGAAAAAGGGAATCTTACAACAATCCGCAAACTTATTTTCTTTAGAGGTTGACATTATTTATTGTCTCCTTATATCAGCATATATTATTCTTTGTGGAATATGCAAGCCGAAGCCTGTGCTTTAGGTGTAATAACCAAATCATTGATACATACATGGTCAGGCATTGAAGCTACACAGTAAATAGTATTAGCTATATCTTTACCTGTAAGAGGTTCGTAGCCTTTATATACATTATCGGCACGTTGTTGATCTCCTTTAAAACGAACAATAGAAAACTCTGTTTCCACAGCTCCAGGAGCCACATTAGTCACCTTTATACCGTATGGCACCATATCCATTCTCATACCCTTAGACAATGCGTCTACTGCACTCTTTGTAGCACAATATACATTACCATTCAAATAAGTTTCTTTACCTGCTATGGAAGCTATATTAAACACATGTCCTTTCTTTCTTTCCACTAACCATGGCAACACTTTACGACTTACGTATAATAGTCCCTTTATGTTGGTATCTATCATTCTTTCCCAGTCGTCAATAACGCCTTCTTGAATAGGACCAAGACCCACTGCAAGACCTGCATTATTTACTAATATATCGATATCTCTCCATCCTTCTGGCAAGCTATCAAAGGCTTTATCTACAGCTTCTTGATTTCTTACATCAAAATTTAGAGCCATCAGATCTATTTTATATTTGCTTACAAGCTCTTCGCCTAGCTCTTCTAATTTTTCTTTCCTTCTACCTGTTATTATAAGGTTGTACCCATTTGCAGCAAACACTTCGGCGGTAGCTCTTCCAATGCCCGATGTTGCCCCTGTTACACATACTATCTTACTCATAATTCGTTGTATTATTATGTATAGGCAACTTCTAAAAATTCCACGTTTCGGATAAACAAAAGAGTGTTCTTTGAAACTTTTGCGTGCTTTGTGTTTTTACCAAAATCTTTCTATTTCTATTTCTTTTTCAATCACATATCCCGCTATAATGAGTCAAAAGAAAGTAGAAATCTTTCTAGCAACGTTGCGATAAAGCGAGTAAAGAGCAATGCCTAAGCATTAGCTCTTTCGAGTAATAGCAACATCGACAAAGTCTGTATTCCACAAATCACTTGCAAAGCAATTTTTAGAAATTACCTATAGTTTATTTATTACTATTATTATCTATCTTATGCTTTAAGTGCAGCTATTTGTTCTTCCAAAGATTTTATCTTTTGTTCGGCATCAGCTTGTTTTTGACGTTCCACAGCCACCACTTTTTCTGGTGCACCATTCACAAAACGTTCATTCGAAAGCTTCTTCATCACCGATTGTAAGAAACCTTGAGTATAAGCCAACTCATCTTCTAACTTCTTCAATTC
>JAFZEK010000078.1 GCA_017560705.1 Bacteroidales bacterium
AGAGTGTTCTTTGAAACTTTTGCGTGCTTTGACTTCGTCGATGTTGCTATCGCTCGAAAGAGCTAATACTTAGGCATTGCTCTTTACTCGCTTAATCGCAACGTTGCGTTTTTTCTTGGAATCTTTCTATTTCTTTTAGGGTCGCATAGCCCGCTATGATGGGTCAAAAGAAAGTAGAAATCTTTCTAGTAAAATTCCACAAATCACTTGCAAAGCATTTTTTAGAAGTTGCCTATAATCTATAACTACAAAAAGAGAGTGCATTTGTATATTCAAGAGCACTCTCTTTTTTAGTTTTTAATGAAGCACTAGCTAATACACATCTACAAGTAGTTATACATTTACACACCCCCTTTTATACCAAATTATAGAATGACCAACAAAGAACGCTACAAAGCATTATGCGAAGAGCAAGGCTCAAACATTCCACTTTTCCAACAACACTGGTGGATGGACGCAGTGTGCCACGAAAAACAATGGGACGTAATCCTTGTAGAAAACCACGGCGAAATAGTGGCAGCCCTACCCTATCTTATAGGAAAAAAACTATGGATGAGGTATATTCTCCAGCCCGAACTAGCTCAGTACAACGGCATTTGGTATAAGGAACAAAACTTCAACAACGAAATAAAACAACTATCGTTTGAGAAGTGGGCAGCCAACAAAGTGATAGAACAACTACACAAACTAAATCTTTCATACTACGAACAATGCTTCCACCACAAGATAACCAACTGGCTACCCTTTTATTGGAACAATTATAAGCAAACCACAAAATACACCTACCGCATAAACGACATTTCCAACCTCGACAAAGTATTTGAAAACTTCGACAAGAAAAACCGTCAAAAGCCAATCCTAAAAGCTAGAGAAAACCTTGAGCCTGTGTGGGATATAACACCAGAAACTTTCTACGATTTTCACTCCAAATATTGGGAAAACCGAGGACAAAAAGATTTAATATCAAAAGAGTTTGCCCTAAGAATTTGCAACACAGCCATCAGCCGAGGACAAGGATTCATAATGGGCATGAAGGACAAAGAAGGAGAGCTGATAGCCGCAAGATTCGTTGTATATGACTCTAGCTGTGCCTATTCACTCATGTCGGCACTGAATCCAAACGGCCACCCAAACGGAACAAGTGCCACTACATATTGGGAAATAATAAAACACCTATCGGGCAAAACCAAAGCTTTCGACTTTGAAGGCAGCATGGACGAAGGCATTGAAACCGCCTACAGACTATACGGAGGCTCTCAAACTCCATATTTCAAAATATACAAAAGCAACAGTATAACTTTCCAACTACTTAAAGCTCTGAAAGAACGCCGAATTATATAGAACTACAAATTCCATTTGAAAATAACAGCTTTTGGAATATTTTTATCCCCATAGTCCTATGCTGTTATTTTCCACGAGGTGTGAAATCTACATCTCAAAAAGCGTAAAAAAACATCATCTCTGGCCCACATTTTACCCGAGAGATAATGTTAAACAAAGTCTCCAAATGTTAAACACATCATTTATACCACACACTTTATAGGCGAAAGTATACCATTTTCATCGTGATGTAAGCAAACTTTCATCACGAGAACCGCACATTTAGATCACGAGAGCGTGATACTTTCATCGTCTGAACATGGGATTTCCATCATGAAACCATCATCACTAACACTACTAAGCAATATAAGTAGAATTTCTAGAAAATAACACTTATTGATTATCAAGCAAATACTTTCTCAACTCTCTCAGATTGCGATATACACCCAACGATACGAAAAAATAAAGAAATACGCCATCCTCCGTGTTAAATCCAACACTGTTAATATATCAAAGATTTAGCTTTCCCATTAACACATCAGCAGATTTTAATCCTTATCCCCCTAACAGCGTTTTCAGAGGCATAAAACAAACAAATAAGCATTACCACATTTTCCAATAGCCTCAACAAGAAAAAGAAACCATTATCCCAATATAACATTAAAGGCAAATATCGGCATTTGGCATTTCATCATTTTTTATAGGCTTTCAAAACTTAGTTTTTCCCCACTTGTTACATTGTCAATTTTCATCAAAGAAAAAAATCAATAAAATGTAGAACTTAAATGAATCTATCTATGAAAAGAAAAAAACTTATTTTGCTAGGGTGCAAATGTATGGCTTTAGCTATGCTCTTTACGGCCATGGCAACAGAGCATTCACAAGCTCAATCAGTAACGATAATCAACAAGATGCCTACCGACGAAGAAGATGTGCTAGCCATTTACAGCAATGGATATAACGGCGACAGCAGCACATCCATCATCTTTCTAGAATCGTCGCCAGCACACTTCAACAGCCCAGACATGCCACGCTTCTCCATCATTGGCAAAGAAAAGCAATACTATTTGGGTATAGGTGGTTATGTAAAAGCTACCGTAGGCATGGACTTTGAAGGTGTTATAGACAACCCTACATACTTTACTACTGCCAATATTCCTATGACAGAAACACCTGGCAACGGTGCAAAACTACAATATAGTGCCGCCACGACCAACTTGTTTATGCACTTTGTGGGCATGCCAGGAACCGACAACCGCTTCTCAGCCTACGTGAATGCAAACTTTACAGGCTCTAATAATACTCCAAAATTACAATACGCCTACGTGATGTACCGCAACTTTACCATCGGTTATAGCACCAGTTTGTTCACAGATGTGAATGCAGGCCCTCCTACTATCGACCAAGAAGGACCTAGCGGATGGACTTTTGTAAGAACATACGTATTATCCTACAAAAGAAATTGGGACAACATAGGCTTTGGTATATCCGCCGAAATGCCGAACCCTAACCCTACTTACAACAACTTTACCCACAGCGTATACCAACGCATACCCGACATTCCCGCATACGTACAATTTATGTGGGGAGACTATGGTAGCCGTGTCAGATTATCGGGTTTGTTAAGAAACATGATGTACCGACAATATGAATTAGATGCCCTAGAAGCTAAAAACCACAACCAAATGGGCTATGGAATGCAACTTAGCGGCAACATAGGCCTTGGCAACATGATAACATTCTACTACCAAGGTACATACGGAAAAGGTATTACTTCATATTTCCAAGATGCAGCAGGACAAAAACTAGATATGTTCCCTAACCAAAAAGCACTCAACGAACTTGTGACACCCGAAGCTTGGGGTGGATTTGTAGGTCTTCAATTCAACATAACAGAACGTGTATTTGCTTCCGCCACTTACAGCCAAGTTCGAGTGCTTTCTAACGATAGATTCTATGAACCAGACTATTTCAAAGGCAGCCAATACTTTGTAGCCAATATGTTTTGCCGTGTAAAATCCAATATGTTGTTCGGTATAGAATACCTTTGGGGTAAACGCCAAAACATGGACGACGGCTCTAACACTGCCAACAGAATCCAAACAGTGGCAAGATTCAATTTCTAGAATACCATAATCTAATGTTCATAAAACGTGCTTGAAGGAGGATTAATTTTAATCCTCCTTCCTTTTCAAAATAGCTAACAACCCGTACTATACAAGCTATTTACGCCATAAAAACACCACACTCTATTGTAAAAACAGCTATTTCTGTCTCCTCAACCTCCAGCAAAGAATATCAACGCATACCAACTCCATAACCACAACAATGAATAAAAACAGCAACCAATCTCAGTTTAGCAGAACGCTACTATCTATCTTTCAAACACATAAAAGAAAATAACAAGAACTGATAACATCATAAAACACTTGGAAATATCATATATGGATCCACAATCTAAACATGAAATATCAACGTATCTATCTAGAAAAGAGGAGATAAAAAGAAATATTGAATGTAGATATAAAAATAATATCGAAATTTCTCAAAGATTAGAACAAAATAATGCATTTTTATAGAGAAAAAGAGCAAAAATAAGCAAAAAAATGATAGTTTAAACTATACTGGCAATCAGGATTATAAATAAAAAAGATAAAAAAAAATTGCGAATATAGTTGCAATATAAAATAAAAGTTGTACTTTTGCATCGTGAACAAAGTTGTAATGATTACAAGTTTGAATAAAAAAAACAATAATCATTACACAAGAAAAGAGATAAAAGTAATAACGATTATAAAAAAGATAGAGAGATGCATAACGTAAGAAAAATAAATAAAGACTACTACTGGGTAGGTGCAAGCGACCGCAGATTAGAACTTTTTGAAAATATAATGCCCCTTACAAAAGGCGTGAGCTACAACTCATACCTACTACTTGACGACAAAACAGTATTATTCGACACTGCCGATTCTACAGTAAGTCGCCAATTCATAGAAAACGTTCAATACATACTAAACGGCAGAAGCCTAGACTATCTTATAGTAAACCACATGGAGCCTGACCACTGCTCAGTGATAGAAGACATAGTGTTGCGTCATCCTAATTTAAAACTTATAGGCAACACCAAAACGCTACAAATGATTAAACAGTTCTTTGATTTCGATGCTGAAAGTCGTTTTATAGCAGTAGCTGAAGGCGAAACCTTTTCTACAGGCAACCACACTCTAACATTCGTTATGGCCCCAATGGTTCACTGGCCTGAAGCTATGATGACCTACGACGTAGAAGAAAAGATGTTATTCTCTGCCGATGCTTTCGGAACTTTTGGAGCTTTGAACGGCAATATCTTCAACGACGAAGTAAACTTTGACAAAGATTGGATAAGTGAAGCACGCAGATACTATACTAATATAGTAGGAAAATACGGTAATCCTGTTCAAGCAGTGTTGAAAAAAGCTGCCACAATAGATATCCAAATGATATGCCCATTACATGGTCCTATTTGGAGAAACGACTTCGGATATTTGCTTGATAAATATAACAAATGGAGTACATATACACCCGAAGACAACGCAGTAATGGTGGTATATGGAAGCATGTACGGCAACACCGAAGCTACTGCCAACGTGCTAATGACCAAACTAGCCGAAGAAGGCGTGAAGAACATAGTGGCCTACAGCGTATCCAACACTCACGTATCTTACCTTATATCAGAAGCATTCCGTTGCAGCCACATAGTACTAGCAGCTCCTACATATAATAATGGTATATTCACGCCAATGGAAAACTTCCTACTAGACCTTAAAGCCCACGGACTTCAAAAACGTGCTTTTGCCTTCATAGAAAACGGAACTTGGGCACCTGTGGCTGGATGTCAAATGATGAATATAGTACAAGAACTTAAAGATTCTAGAATAATTGGTAACACTTTCACATTAAAATCTAGCTTAAAAGAAAGTCAAGTAAGCCAACTAGAATGCTTAGCTAAAGAAATAGCTAACGAAATAAATAGTAAAAATTGACTAACAACACCAAAACAAGGAAACAAAGCCATGAACGCTAACGCATTGGATAAAATAGAATACGGCATGTTTGTGCTAACAGCACAAGACAATGGCAAAGACAACGGGTGCATAATAAACGTGGTATCACAAGTAACCGATACACCCCGACGCATAGCCTTCACCGTAAACAAAAAGAACATGACTCACGACATGGTCATGAACACTGGAAAGTTTACGATCAGTATACTATCCGAAAACACCAACATGGAAGTGATAGAACACTTTGGCTTCCACAGCGGACACGACACCAACAAGTTCGAAAACTATACCAATGCTGAGCGTGCTGAAAATGGAATATAATATATAAATAAGTACTCTAACGCAT
>JAFZEK010000079.1 GCA_017560705.1 Bacteroidales bacterium
ATAAAAGAAAAAGGTATTGTAGGACTTGGTGGTGCTACATTCCCTACTCATGTCAAATATATGATTCCTGAAGGTAAAAAAGCCGACTATTTGATTATAAATGCTGTAGAATGCGAACCTTATCTTACCTCCGACCACAGAGTGATGCTAGAGCATACAGAAGAGATAATGATAGGTGTATCGATATTGAGAAAGGCTTTGGGAGTACAAACAGCCTATATAGGAATAGAAAACAATAAGCCCGAACCTATAGCCAAAATGAAAGAAATGGCTGCTAAGTTTGAGGGTATTGTTGTAGAACCTCTAAAAGTAAAATATCCGCAAGGAGCAGAAAAACAGCTTATAAAAGCTATCACGGGACGTAGTGTTCCTAGTGGAAAATTACCTATAGATGTTGGTTGTGTAGTAAATAATGTAGGTACAGCATATTCGGTATACGAAGCTGTTCAGAAAAACAAACCACTTATAGAAAATATAATGACAGTGACAGGTAAGTCGCTAGGCGAACAACGTAACTTTTTGGTGCGTATAGGTGTCAACTACAACGATATAGTGGCACATATAGGAGGCCTGCCCGACGATACTGCAAAGATAATAAGTGGTGGTCCTATGATGGGAAAAGCTATGGTAAATCTAGATGCTCCTGTCACTAAAGGTGCTTCGAGTATATTGATAATGAAAGAGAGCGAAGCTACACGAACTCAAGAAACCAATTGTATTCGTTGTGGCAAGTGTATGGAAGTATGCCCTATGGGACTTGAGCCTTATTTGTTTTCGGCTCTTGTAAACAATGGTAAGATACAAGAAGCCATAGGCGAACGCTTGATGGACTGTATAGAATGTGGCTGCTGTTTGTTTACATGCCCTGCCAATAAACCTTTGCTAGACGAAATACGTTTGGCAAAGAACAAATTTAGACAAATGATGATGCAACAAAAGAAATAAGTAATAACATAAAGTCGGATATGATGAAATTACTAAATGTTTCAGGTTCGCCTCATGTTCATGGGGCCGAATCGGTGAAAAGGATAATGTGGGACGTAAATATTGCTCTTGTTCCAATATTTGTGGTAAGTTTAATCTTTTTTGGATTAGATGCTTTGTTTGTAAGTTTGGTATCGGTATTCTGCTGTATATTGTTTCAGTGGCTTATCGAGAAATTCTTGCTTAAAAAACCTACAAGCATAAGCGATGGTTCGGCAGTAATTACAGGACTATTGCTTGCTTTTAATGTACCATCAAATTTGCCTTTGTGGATAGTTGCTATAGGTGCTTTTGTAGCAATAGTAGTAGGAAAAATGACCTTTGGAGGATTGGGTAAAAACCCTTTCAACCCTGCTTTGGTAGGTCGTGTATTCCTATTAATATCATTCCCTGTACAGATGACTACATGGCCAAAAGCCAACAATATATTTGACTTGGCACAAACAGCTGCCGCTACCGATGCCACTACAGGTGCTACACCTTTGGCATTGATAAAAGAAGCAGTAAAATACAACGATATATCGCTGCTAAATAATATGCCGGATGTATGGGCAATGTTTATAGGACAACATGGAGGTTCGCTAGGCGAAGTATCGGCTATAGCAATACTTATAGGTGGTATATATTTGTTGTGCAGAAAAGTTATATCTTGGCATATACCTGTATCTTTTATACTAACTACATTCTTGTTTGCCGCTTTGCTAAATTGGATAGAACCCGGTATTTATGTAGTAAAACCAATCTATCATGTGCTTAGTGGTGGTTTGTTGTTGGGTGCTGTGTTTATGGCTACGGATATGGTAACATCGCCGATGTCAAAAACAGGTCAGTTGGTGTTTGGGGTAGGCTGCGGATTGCTCACTATTATTATCCGTACATGGGGAGCATATCCCGAAGGTGTATCGTTTGCTATATTGCTTATGAATGCCGTTACACCACTTATTAATAAAGGATTTAAACCAAAACGTTTTGCAAAATAGGAGGACAGCTTTATGGCTAAGAAGAAATTAGAATCATCTTTGGTTAATATGGTTGTAGTGCTTACTGTCATTACTGTTGTTTCGGCAGTGGCTTTGGCTGCAATGAATCAGGCTACACTAGAACCTATAAAATTGGCACAACAACAAAAAACAGAGGCTGCTATAAAAATGGTATTGCCAGAGTTTGCTACGTTGGATTCCAAAACTGTAAATGTAGATGGTGAAGACGTGGTGTGCAATTATGCTTACAATAGCGCTGGAGATTATGTAGGTGTGGCAGTAAATTCTTTTACTACTAATGGTTTCAGTGGCTATATTGGAGTTATGGTAGGTGTAGACAAAGATGGAAATATTACAGGTTATCAAATATTGCAAACAGCCGAAACTCCAGGCCTAGGTACCAAAGCCGACCTTTGGTTTCAGAAGGATGGAAAAGGTTGTGTGATAGGTATGAACGCTAAAGATAACCCACTATTTGTGAAAAAAGATGGCGGTGAAGTAGACGCTATAACAGCTGCTACTATTACTTCGCGTGCTTTTTGCGATGCTATAAACCGTGCTTATAAAGCAATAAAATATGGAGGAAACAAGTAATGAAGATTAGTAATATAGCAAAAAATGGATTGATAAAAGAAAATCCTGTATTTGTTCTAGTGTTGGGTATGTGTCCAACTATAGGGGTTACTACCTCTGCTATCAATGGTGCTGGTATGGGGTTGGCTACCACTTTTGTGCTTATGATGTCCAATTTGGTAATATCATGTGTAAAGAATCTTATACCGGATAAGGTGCGTATACCTGCTTTTATTGTTATTATAGCCACTTTCGTGACAATACTTAAGATGGCTATGGAAGCTTATTTGCCCGATTTGTATGCTACTTTGGGGTTGTTTATTCCTCTTATTGTGGTGAACTGTATAGTGCTAGCACGTGCCGAGTCTTTTGCCTCTAAGAATACTCCGTTCTATTCTTTAATGGATGGTTTGTTTATGGGCTTAGGTTTTACATTGGCACTCACTTTGCTTGGACTTATTCGTGAGTTGCTTGGCAGTGTGTCCGCATTTGGATTTAAACCTGAATTTACTGGCGATGGAATGTTGGCATTCGTGTTGGCTCCCGGTGGATTCATCGTGCTTGGATTCCTTATTGCATTAGTGAATATAATTAGAAGAAAGAGCGAAAAGTAATGATATATAAGCTACCTTGATATCCTATTGTAGGGTAGGGTAGTGGAAATAATAGCTCATAGCATTAAAGCTATAGAAAGAAAGGGAGAGACTTTATTTATTATGTAAGGTCTCTCCCTTTTATATTTAAGAGCGTTTGAATTTCATTGAGAGTTGGTTTGAAAAAACTACCATGGTTAGAGATCGCAACTCTGTGGTTTGCGACCCAAAACTATGAGAGTTTTGACTCTTAAACTACATAGTTTTGATGACCAAACTGCATAGTGTTGCAACCTTTGTGATGTAAAAGAAACTCCCCCGTAATGTAATTTCATTACGAGGGAGTTCTATTATATTCGACCACAGGTAAGACTGCTGTATGCAGAATATATTATATTTTATCCAAAGCTTGAGAAAGGTCGGCGATGATGTCTTCAACTTCTTCGATACCAACGCTGAAACGTACCAAACCATCTGTGATGCCTGCTGCTTTCTTAGCTTCGGCGTTCACTTTGGCGTGGGTCATACTTGCTGGGTGTTGGATAAGGGTTTCTACACCGCCTAGCGATACGGCAAGGATAGCAAGTTTTACAGAGTTCATCATCTTACGACCTGCTTCTATTCCGCCTTTAAGCTCGAAACTAATCATAGTACCGTTGCCACGCATTTGGCGTTTGCCAAGTTCATATTGTGGGTGCGATGGCAAACCAGGATACATAACCGATTCTACTTTTGGGTGGTTTTCCAAGAACTCTGCCACTTTCATAGCTGAAGCTTGAGCACGTTCTATGCGGATAGCAAGTGTTTTAAGTCCGCGGATAACCAT
>JAFZEK010000080.1 GCA_017560705.1 Bacteroidales bacterium
CGCAAAGCTAACCGCTCCAGAGTGGACTCCTTTACGGGCATTGGCGACCAAAAAGGCCTAGAACTGCTTCGCGACATTGCTCAAAAACTTAATATTCCAGTGGTTACCGACATACACACCGAGGCAGAAGCCGAGATGGCTGCTCGCTACGTGGATGTGTTGCAAATTCCAGCGTTCCTTTGTAGGCAAACGTCGTTGTTGGAGGCTGCAGCCGCTACGGGCAAAGCCGTGAATATCAAAAAGGGACAGTTCCTTTCGCCGGAAGCTATGGCTCATGCTGTAGACAAGGCTAAATACTTTGGTTGTGAGGATATTATGCTCACCGAGCGTGGCACCACCTTTGGCTATCAGGATTTGGTAGTGGACTACCGTGCCATACCTACCATGAAAATGAACAATGTGCCTGTGGTTATGGATATTACGCATTCGTTGCAACGCCCAAATCAAGCGGCGGGTGTCACTGGTGGATGTCCCGAAATGATAGAAACCATAGCTAGAGCTGCCATAGCAGTGGGTGCCGACGGTATTTTTATGGAAACGCATCCTTGCCCCGCAAAGGCTAAAAGCGACGGTGCCAACATGTTGCATCTCGACTTGGTGGAGCAACTCCTAAAACGATTGATATTGATACACAACGCTGCTAATAAAGAGAATGTATAACACACTGATATATAGATTAAACGAAACATTATGAAACTAAATCTTACAAAACCTCTGATTTTCTTCGATTTAGAAACTACCGGAGTGCAAGTAGGGCAAGACCGCATTATTGAAATATGCCTTTTCAAGGTGGCAGTGTCGGGCGAAACTACGGTGATGACTCATAGGGTGAACCCTGGAATGCCCATCCCGCCTCAATCTACTGAAATTCACGGTATAACCGATGAAATGGTGAAAGATAAACCGCTATTTAAGGACTTGGCTCCCGAAATTGCTAACTTCATTGGCGATGCCGATTTGGCGGGCTACAATTCAAACAAATTTGATGTGCCTCTGCTTGTAGAAGAATTTTTGCGTGTGGGTGTCAATTTTGAGATAAAAACTCGAAGACTCATTGACGTACAGAACATTTTCCACAAAATGGAGCCTCGTACCCTCAAAGCCGCCTACATGTTCTACTGCGGTAAAAATTTGGACAACGCTCACTCGGCCGAAGCCGACACTAGAGCTACTTACGAGATATTACTTGCTCAAATTGAGAGATATAACGGTGTGCAATACGAGGATAAAGATGGCAACATCTCTTGCCCTATCGTGAATGACGTGCGTAAGCTACAAGAATTTTCTACTAACCATCAATGGGCCGACCTTGCCGGTCACTTGGGATACGATAAAAACGGAAGAGAAATATTTAATTTCGGAAAATTTAAAGGTAGAGTGGTGGAAGAGGTATTTGAAATAGAACCAGTGTATTACGAATGGATGATGAAAGCGGATTTCCCTCGTTCTACTAAGAAAGTGATTACCGATATTCGTTTACGTGCCAAATTCAGAAAAGATCCTACAAGACTGTTCTAGAATGTTTTAACTTGTGTATAAATATTTTATATGAAAAGAGTGGAGTGTGGCAAATATATCTCATTGTCAATTCGTTTCATTTTTTTTGATAAAAAATACTTTTATTGCCCGCTCTCTCTTTTTCTTTCTTACGACAACGATACTTTTTGCCGATGAAAATAATCTGTGTACAAAACAATTACGCTTCTAGCGGTGCTGTGCTTTCCGCCGCTCCGTCGTTTTATATAAAGCCCGATAGTGCTTTGCTGCAAAAAAATCAGCCGTTTTTTTATCCCGATTTTTCTAGCGAGATAGCTTGCGGGCTAGAGCTAGTGGTGAAAATCAATAGGCTTGGCAAAAATATTCAATCTAAATTTGCTCACAAGTACTATTCTGAAGTGGCTCTAGCTCTGAATTTTACCGCTTTGGATGTGCTTGCTGAAGCCAAAGCCAACGGCAACCCTTGGACTATGGCCACCGGATTCGACAATTCTGCCGCTATAAGTCCTTTCGTAGATTTGGCTGAGATTGGAAAAGGAGCGCAAGATGTTAATTTTCAGCTTAAAAAAGACGACCAAATAATACTAAACGGTTCGGCTGCTGATATGTTACACTCAGTGAATGACATTGTGGCATACGTGTCGCAGTTTATGACTCTTAAAATTGGCGACTACATTTTCACCGGATCGCCTATGCCTGCCGAAAAAGTGGTTATAGACAATTCGTTGGAGGCTTCGCTAGAGGGTAAAACGCTGTTGCACTGCCGTATAAAGTAGACCAATACTTCTATTTCTTTTTCAGGCTTCGCAAGAAATCTTTTTGGTCGGCGGTGAGGCGGAGGCTCTCTATGCCTTTTTGTATCGCCTTGTTGTGCACCCACTTATCCAAAAGGTCGGTGCTTTGGAAAAACGCCACAGTGCTGTCGTATTGCTTTATGAATGCAAAACTGTAATACCATGCTATGGCCATATTTATATAGTACTCATCGCTTTTTATACTTCCAATCATTTTTAAATCACTGAGTTGAAACTCCTCATCGAGGCAAAAATTCATGAGTGTCACGATGCCGTATCTCACTGTATATGTATGGCTTGAGCTTATCCACCGTTCAATGCACTGCCGCAGCTGCTCTATGTGCTTGCCAAAGGCTTTAGGTTTAGTGGAATCGCATGTAGCCCAGTTATTTATGTATGGAAGAAAGGCTTCCACGTGTTTCACCACTTCGTCCATGTCTGTACTGATGTTTTGAAGAAGCATGGCGTGTAAATTATTTTCTTCGTAGTAGGCATGAGGTAGGCTGCGGAGGAATAATTCTTTCAATTCACTCTTTGCCAGCTCTTTACCTACGGTTTTCAGCACTGGAGTGCGTATGCCTATTATGGTGCTTGGGTCTATAGTGGGTATTAGTTTAGCTACAAAGTCCTTATACTCTAAGTCTTGGAGGCTCAGTAGTTTGTCTCTTAGTTTTTCCATTGTGCTTTTCCTTTTTTTAAAATGTTTTTTTTGAGTGGTGAGTTTATGCTCTGCAAAAAGAGAGTGGTGAGAGTGTGAGGCGTGTTAGAAGAAGCGATACACCTCGTGGATGATTTTTTCTTTAGCCATATCGTTTGGGTTAGTACCGTATTCGCCTACAGGTACTTGGAGGTCGTGGGCAGCAAAAAACTTTATCCACAAAGGCGAAGTGTTGCCGGTGGAATCTCTGAAATACATATTGTGGTCGGAGAACATCGGTTTGCCGTCGGCGGTGAGGTAACTTTCATGCACAAGCTCCGAGGCGTATATGAGAACGGATTGCTGTCTACGTTCTCGATAGCAATTTTAATGCCCGAATCACCGATTTCCTCCTCGCACATTTTTATAAAGGCTTTAACCATCGAAAGATATTCCTCTTTATAAACGTCGGTAAGGAGTATAACCTTTTCGGGAAGAGTTACGTAAATTCCCTTTTGCAGATGCAAATTTAATATTTTCGCACCTATTTTACGCGCTGTGCGTATGGTATCACGCATTACGTTGAAATAACATTCCGAAACACTTTTGTTGAAATCAAAGGGATTTAGTGCCTCGTCAACGTGTATCGTATAGAAAATGCCGTATTCCTTAGCTATTTCATTTGCGCTTTCTATATCAAATTTCCCGGGAGTGAACTCAGGAAAACTCATATTTATTTCTATAAAATCAAGCGAATTGCTTTTTGCAAG
>JAFZEK010000081.1 GCA_017560705.1 Bacteroidales bacterium
TGATTGTTTTTTCAAACAACCAGCGATAGAACAGTTGTCGTTTTTTTTAAAGTATGAATGCAATATCCAATATAATGAATCCACTATCTAAGTGGAAAACATTAAACCCGCTATCAATCAGCAAACTATGGTAAGAAAATAATATATCCAATCCGTTTGCTACATTAATATATAAAGTGTGTCGTATGTTCATTTGCGAGAAACGCAAAATAAAGCACCAACCAAGATTTGCAAAGTTACAAATAAAAAATGAATTACACTACTGTTTTTGCTTATATTTTTCTACTAAAACAATATTTTATTGTGGGATAATCTGATAATTAGAGAGTAAATATGTTTAAAAATATATTCCTTTTAGTCAAAAGATATAGTTAGAGAAGTTTATAATATATGTGTGTAGCTACATAATAAAATTGCTTTTTTGTAGTTTTTCATCAACTATTGTATGCAGAAAATACATCCCGATTCAGTCATTTTTTCATCATGTAGTAATTTTATTTTCTTCCCTGTAGTAGTACTATTTTCCTCCCCGTAGTAATTTTATTTATGGTAGGTTCTAAAAATTGCTTTGCTAGTGATTTGTGGAATTTTGTTAGAAAGATTTCTACTTTCTTTTGGGCTATGCGCCCCCAAAAGAAATAGAAAGATTTCGGCAAAAAACACAACGTTGCGATTAAGCGAGTAAATAGTAATGCCTAAGCATTAGCTATTTCGAGCGATAGCAACATCGACGAAGTCAAAGCACACAAAAGTTTCAAAGAACACTCTTTTGTTTATTTGAAACGTAGAATTTTTAGAAGTTGCCTTATATCACCTGGGTGTTTTTCTTTTCGTGCTATACTGTGCAGAGGGCAAAACCTGGGTCTGCTGTACAGCTTTCGATGGGCTGTTTTTACAGTGAGAGGTGTATATATATTTATAGTGTAGAAAAGTAGGAAAAAGAGCGGTGTTTGGCTTCGAAAATGGGTGAAATAAGGCAAATGTAATAAAAGCTCTTGATGAGAAAAGATTTTTCATCGTAAATATCAATGACACATTAGTTTACGACTTAGGGAGTAGCCTTTTTTTGAAATAATGTTGTAAAGAATAAAAAAAAGGTGTACCTTTGTTGCTTAGAAGAAAAAAAATAAAAATAATATATTATAATGGAAAACAATAAGTTATTCTCCGAATTTCCTCCTGTTTCAACCGAAAAATGGGAAGAAGTTATTAATAAAGACCTAAAGGGTGCAGACTATGAAAAGAAGCTAGTTTGGCAAACTATTGAAGGTTTTTCGGTAAAACCATATTACAGAGCAGAAGACTTAGAAAGTCTTACTTACTTGAATACCAATCCAAGCGAGTTCCCATACGTAAGAGGTAAACAAGCTAAATCTAATGCTTGGGACATTCGTCAAGATATTACAGTAAAAAATCCTGAAGAAGCTAACCGCATAGCTGTTGATGCTGTAAAACGTGGTGCTAATGCTTTAGGACTTTGTGTTCGTGAAGTTACCACAGTTGCTGAAATGGAAACTTTGTTGAAAGGTATAGATTTGACAAAGGTAAAAATCAACTTTACTTGTTCTAAATCTTATCTTCCAACTTTGAAACTTTTAGTAGAAGTGGCTAAAAAACAAGGCGTTGATACAAAAGAAATAGCTGGTAGCATTGATTTTGATATATTCAACTACGCTTTGAAACACGGTGAGTTCTACAATGGTGAAGAAGCTAACTATGCTGAAGCTATCGAAATTATCAACTATGTAGATGCTGAATTGCCTAAATTTAGAGCTTTGACTGTGAACGGACGTATGTTCCACAACGCTGGTTCTAGCATTGTTCAAGAACTTGGTTTCACTTTGGCTGCTGCCAACGATTTGATGGCTAACCTTACTGAAAAAGGTTGTAAAGTAGAAAGCGTTGCTTCCAATATGCAATTCACTTTCGCTATTGGTTCTAACTACTTTATGGAAATGGCTAAAATACGTGCTGCTCGCTTATTATGGAGCAAAATCGTAGAACAATACGAACCTAAATGCTCTTGTGCTTACAACGTTTACATCCATGCTACTTCTTCTACTTGGAACAAGTCTGTATACGATGCTTACGTAAATATGCTACGTACTACTACTGAAACTATGAGTGCTGCTATAGCAGGTGCTGACTCTATTTCTGTAGCTCCTTTCGACGTGGCTTACAAGCAAGCTGATGATTTCTCTATGCGTATTGCTCGTAACCAACAAATTTTGTTGAAAGAAGAATCTTATTTGGACAAAATAGTTGACCCTGCTGCTGGTTCGTACTATATCGAAAACTTGACCAACTCTATAGCTCAATATGCTTGGGAAAACTTCCTAGCTGTTGAAGGTAAAGGCGGTTTCGCAAAAGCTATACGCGAAGGTTATGTTCAAGATGAAATAGAA
>JAFZEK010000082.1 GCA_017560705.1 Bacteroidales bacterium
AGGCAACTTCTAAAAATTCCACGTTTCGGATAAACAAAAGAGTGTTCTTTGAAACTTTTGCGTGGTTGACTTCGTCGATGTTGCTATCGCTCGAAATAGCTAATGCTGAGGCATTGATCTTTACTCGCTTAATCGCAACGTTTACGTTTTTTCTTGGAATCTTTATATTTCTTTTGGGGACGCATAGCCCGCTATGATGGGTCAGAAGAAAGTAGAAATCTTCCTAGCAACACTAGCAAAGCAATTTTTAGAAATTGCCTATATGCTATTTTTTACTACGGAATATAGGTCGAAGTATGATGAAAGATTGTATTTCAAGGAGGGTTCTATGAAAAATGAGGAAATAAAAAAGCCGCTTCCATGGATTAGAAGCGGCTCCAAAATACATCTTTGAAATAAGTAAGCACGCCTATATAACGCAACTTTTCATCAAATGTTTTGTGGAAGATGTATTTTTTTGATGTTTTTTTCGTAGTAGTAGTAGGGAAGATGTAATATCCTTGTAAATGAGGAATAAAGCTGTGTGTTGGCAAGATAATGTGCTTTCTTTTTGCGGATAATAGTATTCTTTTTTTTCTTATGTGCTTTACTATTCGATATTTTTACTGTACTTTTGTAGGAAAAATAGATATATTATGTTGAAACGTAAATTATTGATAGCAATGATGTTGCCTTGTTTTTTGTGCTTCTTTGCGTGCAATCAAAAGGCAAATGATAAGGTAGAAGATGGTGATATGTTGGCGTTAGTAGATGCAAAGCTAAAGAAAAATCCAAAAAATCCGGAGTTGCACTATGAACGTGCTGTTGTTTTGCAAAAGAGAGATAGAATAACAGATGCTATAGCTAGTATTAAGAATGCAATTAAATACGATGATGATAATGTAGGATACTATATTTTCGCTGCCGACTTGTATTTGCGTAACGGTGACTTAAAAGCTAGCTATGCCGATTTGCAAAAAGCATTAGAGTTGGACCCTAAAAGTATTGAAGCCTATTCTAAACTAGGAGAAATATCCTTTTTTAATAGGGATTACGACCGAGCTATTGAGAGTATAGACAAGGTTATAGAGATGGACCCTGTGAATGCTAAGGCTCATTTTATGTTGGGATTCTTATACAAAGAAACTGGTGACAGTACTAATGCTGTGCGTAATTTTAGAAAGGTGCTGGAAATAGATCCCGAATATGCCGATGCCTACGAAGAGCTTGGTTTGCTATATGCTGCTCATAAGAATGTGTTGGGTGTAGAGTATTTGACCACAGCTGTTAATCTTAGACCAAACAATGTGATAGCTCGTTATGGTTTGGCTTTGTTGTACCAAGATTTGGATGACTATGCTAAGGCTGTAGAAGAGTACAATAAAATATTGGTGATTGATTCTGCTCATGCAAACTCTTTGAATAATTTGGGCTACATAGATCTGTTGAATGGTGAATATGATAATGCCATTGGTTTCTTTGATAGAGCGTTGGAAGCAAATCCTCTTTTTGTAGAAGCAATAGACAACAAAGGATATGCATACGAGTTAAAGCAAGACTTTGCCAAAGCTAAAGAGTATTATCAAAGAGCATTGAATGTAGATCCGGGATATAAAAACTCCTTGGAAGGGCTAGAAAGAATAGGTAAATAACAACGAAACATATATAAGAGAATGAATATATTATTGTTAGGTTCAGGTGGTAGAGAACATGCTATAGCTTACAAAATAGCACAAAGTGCTAAAACCTCTCAGTTGTACATTGCACCGGGCAATGCCGGCACTGCTGCTTGTGGAAAGAATGTGAATATTAATCCTGAAGATTTTGAAGCTGTAAAATCTTTTATGCTAGAAAATGATGTGAAAATGGTGGTTGTAGGTCCTGAAGCTCCGTTGGTGGCAGGTGTTGTG
>JAFZEK010000083.1 GCA_017560705.1 Bacteroidales bacterium
CCCATTTAATAGCTGGTAAGTATTTTTCTTCCCATTCTTGTTTTATAGTTTCTAGATTAGTTTCTTTTTCGCTTCTCGAAGCTAACCAACGTTGTAAGAAATCTGTAGGTATGTAAGCGTCGAAGTTTTCAACAAGAGCTTTTCTTACTTCCGACACAAATATCATTTGACATTGTTGGTTGTAAGCTTTTTCCATTTCTTTCTTCACCATTTTCTTGAAAGAATCAATATCTTTAACTTCTCCGCCAGGGAAAGCCATATTGAACAATTCTTCATTTAATTCGTGAGGAGTGATACGAGATATTCCGCTCAAAGTTAATTCTACGTCAGATTTAAACTTCTTAACCACGTCTTTTTCCAAACGCAAAGTTTTTTCCAAAGTGTCAGCATCCAAAGCCTTAGAAGGGTTGAACACCACTTTATCTTGAGCTTTCTTACCTACGAAAAGTTGTTTAATATCATCGCTTTTCACCTTGTTAAGGTCCATAGAGATGAAAGTATTCAAACCACCTTCTTTTTCGCTACCATCTTTTTCTAATTCCACTATTTTACCATATACATGGTCGGCAACGTCGGCAGTTTCAGGAGTTTCAAATTTACCATAGCGTTGAGCCATTGAGTTCACTTCTTCGTCAACTTCTTTGGCAGCAATCTTTATTTGATTCATCTTTACGTTCAACGCATCCCATTTAATAACAGGTTGAGGCATCAAAGCAGCATCAAAGTAGAAAACGAAATCTTTTTTATCAAAATCTATTTCGCCAGTTTTTTCGTCATTCGAAAGAGGAGAACCTACGATTTCCAACTTTTCATCTTCTACATATTTAAATAACGATTCTGACAAAATGTTTTGAATTTCGTCTGACATAATGGCTTTCTTATACATTTTTTGGATTAATCCAATAGGAGCCATCCCTTTACGAAAACCGGGAACTACAGCTTTCTTTTGGTATTCTTTTAACTGTTTTGCTACTTTTTCTTGATAATCACTTTCGCTGATTTCAATTTTCAATGAAAGCTCTAACTCTCCTATATTTTCTCTTACAATATTCATATTGAAGTTTTTAATGTATTGTTTTTTATATTAATGTCTATTTCTTTCAAAGGTGCAAAGTTACGAAAAATAATTGACATACATACGTTTTTAAGCGTATATATTTTGTTTTTATTTATTCGAAGCCTATTTTTAGACTTTTCAAGAACACCTTATAGTCTCCCGTCACCGACCCTGGTGTAGGTCTCATCTCCATTATTTTTGTTCTTCGGGCAGCAAAAATTCCCAATCCACCTTCGATATTCGAAAACGATGGGCGTTCTTGCACTATGGTAGATGGTGGTTCGCTAATGCTCATATAGTTGGACAAGGCCTCGTTGCCGGCATTTATAAAAATATGTACACTATCCACGATGGCTCTTTCTACTCCTTCGGGCGGAACACCTAGCTTTTCTTTCAGCTGTGCACCAAAAAATGTTCTAGACACTGTAGTTTGCACTTGAGAGGAATTAGTAACATTACGCACTACCGATGCCGTTATATCCACATATTTGGTTTCCATATTTTCCAAATAAAAAAAGCGTATCACTGGTTGAAACACTCTTGCCATCTTGTATTCATCCATGGTCCAACTCAAAATGGCATACCTATTGTTCACATTACCGTCTCTAAATTGGAAATAAGTAGATGGTTTTATCAGAGATATACCGTTGCCAACAAGAGATGTCTCAGCAGTCACCACTTTATTGGTTTTCAAATTCCTCACCACTAACTGATAAACTCTGTCTGTATACAATTTATTC
>JAFZEK010000084.1 GCA_017560705.1 Bacteroidales bacterium
CTCTTCAAACTCGCCTTTATATTTGGCACCGGCTATCAAAGCCCCCATATCCAACGAATATATAGTCTTGGTCTTTAAGTTTTCCGGCACATCGCCGCTCACTATACGATGAGCCAAACCTTCGGCAATGGCAGTTTTGCCCACACCGGGTTCGCCTATAAGTATGGGGTTGTTCTTGGTGCGTCGGGATAGTATCTGCAACACACGACGTATCTCCTCATCACGACCTATCACGGGGTCTAGCTTTCCACTCTGTGCCAGTTGGTTTAGGTTTTTGGCATATTTGTTCAAGGCATTGTAGGTGTCTTCGGCCGACTGCGATGTCACCTTCGAACCTTTTCTAAGGTCGGCAATAGCAGCTTGCAAAGCCTTTTCGGTCACTCCTGCATCTTTAAACAATGAGGAAACAGTATCTTTCCCCTTGAGCATAGCCAAAAGCAAATGTTCTATGGACACGAACTCGTCGCCCATATCGTTGGCAATCTGAGTAGACTTTACCAACATCTGATTGGCTTCGGAGCTAAGATATTGATTGCCTCCAACCACTTTGGGCAAAGATGTTATTATTTTGTCCACAGCTTGTTGCAATAGAGACACATTAACCCCCATCTTCTTCAGCAGATAAGGTACTATGCTTTCGTCCACATGAAAGATACCTTTCAAGATATGTACACATTCTATCGACTGGTTCTGATACGATAGGGCTATCTCCTGCGACTTCTGTATAGCCTCCTGCGATTTGATTGTAAAATTGTTTAGATTCATAGTTTCTATTCTTATTCTTTATACGTTATGATTTCTGTTCTCTTACTGAAAAGCTACCTATCAAAAACAAATCCAAATCAGCATAAGTTTAGCAAATAAGTCAAAATGTCATATATAAAACACACAACACTGCAATTTTGACAGTAAAACATAAGGCAACTTCTAAAAATTCCACATTTGTGGGTAAAATAAAACTTTGAGAACAATAATCTATCGAAAAAGAGAGTAGCAATCGCAGCACAAAAGAGAAAAGAAAGGTATGATAAAAAGCAAATCAATGAAAAATAATGTAACAGCAAATTATACAACATGTAGCATAAAGCCATATTAGATTTCGAGATAGTCTTGTGCCGAATTTGTGCCGATAAAAAAAATAGAGTCTTACAACTCTTTGTTCTACAAATAGCTATAAGACTCTTGCGGAGAGAAAGGGATTCGAACCCTTGGACCGCAAATGCGGTCAACGGTTTTCGAGACCGCCCCGTTCGACCACTCCGGCATCTCTCCCTTAAAACCATATTATCTCAGCGTGGAGATTTTCATCCGTTTGCGTTTGCAAAGATACAACTTATTTTTCAATTACTAAAATTTATTTCTATTTTTTATCCATCATCAAGTATAAGTTACTGTTTTTCCGACTAAAAAAATCAACCATAAAAAACATAATCTTTCCCATTTTTCTTCATAAAAGATAGTTACTCTCAAACTTTTCCCCTCATTTTATTCCAAATTAGTCATCAATAATAAACAACTAATGTAAACATTGCATCTACATGAGGTTATGCTATCTTTTCCCGACAATCTAGTCCAATCAGGAAAAGATACGAACGCAAAAAATCATACTCTTATTTCATTTGTTCCATCATAGTATATGATCCAAACATATACAAGCAACTTCTAAAGGCTACTTCTAAAAATTCCACGTTCTAGGAAATTGAATTGATTGCAAAGCAATTTTTAGAAATAGCCTATTATTTCTCTACCCCGATGTAAATAAATTTTCCTCCCGATGCAGTTGTAATTTGCACGTGATGTAGTTTTATTTTCCTCCCGATGTAAATTTACATAGTACTACACTCTATAAATTCCAATCCCAAAGTCCTATCTTTTGTTCAACCCTGACAAATACAATAGAGACAAAAAAATGGCTTCCCGAATCATACTCCTATATTCGAAAAGCCATTTAATATGCTATAAAATAATATGCTGCGTTTATTTACGCGAAGGATTAATTTTATAGGTAACTCCTACAGAAAAGTTATTAAAGAACTCCTTATTCCATTCCAACGATGATAGAACGAAAAGTTTATCTTCAATGCTTACTTCTAGATGTCTTGTCATCTTTATTTCAAGTCCTAACCCAAAGTTACCATAAAGTCCAATGTGTCCTATCAAATCATTTCTATTATCTAATGCGAACCCCAAACAACTAGAAAGATACAAATCGTAGATTCTCTCTTTCTTATATCCTGCTATTGAATTCACCAACGAGAAGTTGGGACCTACACCCACAAAAGCACATTTACCTATGGAATAATCGTCAGATTCAATAAAGTTAATGTATCCTTCAGCCCTTAAAGACCAAATACATGAAAGATTTTTGGTAATATTACCACCAATACTCCATCCCGAATTGACACTCGTCGCTATGCCTCCATTCAGGCTTATACACCATTCTTGATCGGGTCTATACTTCAATATTTTCTTTTGCCAATTGCTTTGAGAATATACTGTAGATGTTGTTATTCCTACAAGTACAGCCAAAATCAGAAAAAATCTGTTCCTTTGTTTCATTATTAATATGTGTTTCCCTTATGTATTTTTTGTTTTTAAATCTATAATCAATATGCACCGAAACCGTAACAAGGAGCACCGTATAACAATCCACTTCCCAATGGACCACCATAATATCCACTATAAAAAGGGTTGTGCATCATAAATGGAAAATCACGATTATGCTTTATAAAGGTTACGCTAACATCCAACGTTTTACCTTGGGAAGTTTTATAAGTCATACGAGCATTACCACCCCAGCTACTAATATCCATAGGTCTAAGCCCTGCCACTACATTGGTCAAGCTACCACCCATATAAAACGCTGTTGCACTAACTGTCATATTACTATTTGGAACATAAGTCATACCTAGATAGCCCGAAGCAAAATGAGTTCCGGCGGCCGGCTCTTTCAAAGGTTTCAAATCCTTCTCTTCCTTAGCCTTTATCTCATAACCATGCGGACTAAAATCCGTAAGTAATGCAAAACCTGCATTTACCTTCACTTTATCATTCACTCTAAAACTGAACGACGGAGCCACCAATGTATATGCCGAGCTGTAATAGTGGCTACTTACAACACCCGTAGAAAGCATAAGATGAGTTTCCATTCTCTGTCCTAAACTGTCAGAAGAAGCTCTTTCCGGATTTTTCCATTGCCCTAAAACGCTACCATTAGCACATATAAAAAGTGTGGCTGCGGCTATGTATAATATTCTTATGTGTTTCATTTTCGTAATAAATAAAGTTTTTCAACAACAGTTTATAACGCAAAACTGTTTGATATATTATTTTCTTTCTATGAAGAAAAGAAACATTTGTGCAAACATTTAGTCGCGGTCGCTTTCAGCATCAAGGATTTTGGTATGATGCTTAAGGGTTCGAAGCAATAAAGTTATAAAAGCAGCTGCAAGCAAACACCACAACGATGGACGCAACCATTCAAAAGATTCAAATGAAAAAGCACCACTTTGCAATGAGTAAATACCATAGGCTCTCAAATAGTCCATGAACACGAAGCACAACGCCATTGCAAAAAATCCTGCATACTCACGACGCAACACAGCCTTGAAACTAAACGTCATATTACCTTTTTCAAACTTTCTAAAACAAGGGATAAAAGCAGGCACTTTCATACTCCAATCAATATACTTTTGACCGAACTGTTTTTCTAGGAAACATTCTTCGGCAAACATTATACGTTCGTAATATATCCAATATAATAGAGATATGATAATGAACAACGACACATTGCCAATAAAAATAAGTAATCCAGCCCACATCAAATAGTTGCCCACATACAAAGGATGTCTTACTGTGCTATATATTCCTTTTGTATTTAGCTCGTTGGCAACCTGTTCTTTAGTATTTCTACCGCTAGTGCCTTTAGGTGTACTACCTATAGTATAAGCTCTTAGCACTATACCCGACAAGGAAACTAAAATGCCTACTACAGTCAACACAAGAAAATAAGTATTTATACAATCCACACCAATAAGTTTTTCTGTTTCAAAATATGCAGGTGTGAAATAACTACAATATACAAAAGGTAAACCTAGCAAGAAAATAATTGCAGGAATCTGTCCACGATAACGGAAAAGGAATAGACCATTTTTCTCCAAAGATTGTTTTAATGCCATAATATATAATCTTTTATTTGAATATTAGAAATTTGATAAATAATCAGTTAGCTTATCTTTTACAGTATCATTACCTTAAAAAAGATATTGCAAAGATACATTTTTTATTCGACTTATACACAATTATCCTAGTCAACAAGCTCTAAATTCCTATTTTACATCCTTATCTAAACCATACATCAACGTGAATATACATACATTTAAACTTTGTTTCCAATGTATAGTATCCCTTACGAAGCACTGCATATTGCATTTATATTAGCTTGACAGTACACTATATTACAACCTCACACAAAGACAATATACCCCTAAAATAGGGATTACTATAAACCGAAAGCTCTTTGCGAAATGTATGCAAAGAGCTTTCTCGTTACCAAGTTTAATTGTAACTCTTGTAAAAAATATCTCGCTCAAACCAAGATTTATATGTCTTTAAATAGCTTATGGCAACTTCTAAAAATTCCACGTTTCGGATAAACAAAAGAGTGTTCTTTGAAACTTTTGCGTGGTTGACTTCGTCGATGTTGCTATCGCTCGAAAGAGCTAATACTGGGGCATTGCTCTTTACTCGCTTAATCGCAACGTTTACGTTTTTTACCGAAATCTTTCTATTTCTTTTTCAATCGTATAGCCCGCTATGATGGGTCAAAAGAAACTAGAAATCTTTCTAGTAAAAATTCGCAAATCACTTGGAAAGCAATTTTTAGAAGTTGCCATTAAATTAATATGTTTTTGTACTGTCGCTGTACATAAAATCTCATTCGATATAGCCGTTTACATGTAATGCTCCCCATGGACTTCCACTTGCTGTACCGCTGTAAATAATGTTCTTAATTAAATAAAAAGCATGATATCCAATAGACGTAACCGAAGTAGGAATAACAACCGATGATAAATTAGTACACTTATCAAAAGCCGATTCTCCAATAGATGTAACCGAAGTAGGAATAGAAACCGATGTTAAACCGGTACAATTTTGAAAAGCATAATATCCAATAGACGTAACTGTATTAGGAATAGTAATCGATGTTAAACCGGTACAATTTTTAAAAGTAGAAAGTTCAATAGTAGTAACCGAAGTAGGAATAATAACTGAAGATAAACTAGTACACTTATGAAAAGCATGACTTTTAATAGACGTAACCGAATTAGGAATAGTTACCGAAGTTAAACCAGTGCAATTGCCAAAAGCGAACCTTCCAATAGATGTAACTGAATTAGGAATAGTTACCGAAGTTAAACCGGTGCAATTGCCAAAAGCAGAATCTCCGATAGACGTAATCGAATTGGGAATAATAATCGAAGTTAAACCACTACAACCCAAAAAAGTTCCATTTTCAATAGAAGTAACCGAAGCAGGGATATTAACCGAAGTTAAACTAGAACAATATTGAAAAGCACCCACTCCAATAGAAGTAACCGAAATAGGGATAGTAACCGAAATCAAATCGCTACAATTTTTAAAAGCATAATTTCCAATACTATTAACTGATTTAGGAATAGTAATCGAAGTTAAACCAATGCAATTATAAAAAGCAAAACCTCCAATACTATTAACAGACTTAGAAATAGTAACCGAAGTTAAACCTGTGCAATTATAAAAAGCATATCCTCCAATAGATGTAACTGACTTAGGAATAGTTACAGATGTTAAGCCTGTACATCCGTAAAAACTATA
>JAFZEK010000085.1 GCA_017560705.1 Bacteroidales bacterium
AATATTCCAAACACATTGCCTGGACGTGGTTTTCCATTTTTCTTGAAATAGTATATCATCAAAGATGCAAATATGATTATATAACTCAAAGCTTCATAAAGCTGAGTAGGATGTTTTGGTAGTGTTTCTCCATTTTGAAGGAACACAAAACCCCAAGGCAAAGCTGTTTGAACACCATATATTTCGCTATTCATAAGATTACCTACTCTCACACATGCACCGACCAACGGAATAACAATCACTAATCTATCTAATATCCATATATAATTGATTTTGGTTTTTCTGTAGAACAAGTATATCCCTATAAGTATACCTATGGCTCCACCATGGCTAGCCAAACCCTGATAACCCGTAAAAGTACCAGTCTTTAAATCGATGGGCAGAATAATTTCCAATGGATTAGCTAAGTAATAATCGGGCTCATAGAACAAACAATGCCCCAACCTTAAACCTACAAGCAAGGATACAAACATATACACTGTAAACTTATCCAATATATCCAAGTCTACACCTTCTTTCTTGAACATCTTTTGCAAAATGAAATATGCAGTAAGAAATCCAACAACGAACAATATAGAATACCAACGTATTCCAAAAGAACCTATGTAAAAAATAATAGGCGATACATCCCAATTTATAAATAACATTTCCATTTTATAACTCTATATTTTGTTTGATTATTTGATACAAAAAATTATAATGAGCCTTAGTAGTAGGCTCCGAGCTGTTAGCATTCTTCAACTTGGCAGCCAAATTCTTTAGTTGATAATAAATAACAGCACCTGGGTCTTGAACCATAGGATTATAGCCTATTGTAATAGTAGGCACATCAGGCTTCTTCAATTTTGGCATATATGTAAGTAAATGATCTATATAGGTTTTTTGCAATATCCTACGATACATATTCACTGGTTTACCCGAGGTTATTTCTTTAAAGATAGCGTTATTCAAGTCGTTGAAATATTTTTCGACAGTATAGGCACTATCTTTGCCGTGCATAGCTTCCATATTAAGCATACTCATCAACCTATAATCTTGAACCATTCTTCTAACCAAAAAACTTGTAATCTTCGACGACAAAGATGAGTATGAATAATTTACTTTTCTCATTACATCCTCGTTGAAGAACCATTCAGGCGTTTCAAGATAGTTCTTAATAAGAAAATCCACAGCTTCTTGCTGTTTTTCTTTTTCTACATATTGGTATACATCACCTTCTTGCTCCACAGTTTTTGGAGTTTGATACACCCCTCCTATCCACATCATAGCATGTCCGGCATATCGCAAATATTGGTCAAGAAGACTTGTGTACATCTTGCTTAAACTAGCATAACCTTTTAACGGTTCTTTTGTCCAATCTTCCAAGTTAGCATTTATACGTTTGAGGTTTTCAATACCGTATGCATTAGCCACCATTTGATTATCTCCTAAATCTTCAGACTGCGAACGAGGGTCTTCACCTGTATATCCCGAGCCAAACCATAGGTATCTATCTTTAGTCTTATCTATTACCCACGAATTAAGGAACGGCAATTCATCCTTTGGATTATCATATTCTGGAAACAATCTATAGCCCCATTCTATTGCCCAATAATCATATCTACCAATGCGAGGAAATAAATACATCTGTTCAATACCATCTTCAGGCTGTGCCACATAGTTAAACCTACAATAATCCATTATAGATGATGTATGACCATTTTCTTTTACAAAGTTTCTATCTCTAAGTTTCTCTACAGGATAAGCCGATGAGGCTGCAAAATTATGTTGCAAACCAAGGGTATGACCAACTTCATGAGAAGAAACTAAACGTATAAGCTGCCCCATCAAAGTGTCATCAAAAATCATTTTTCGTGCTGTAGTATCGACAGCAGCACATTGAATAAAATACCAGTTGTGCAACAACGACATTACATTATGATACCAGTTTATATGACTTTCAAGTATCTCACCCGTACGAGGATCACTCACATGAGGTCCACTAGCATTAGGAACAGTAGATGGCTTATACACTATAGCTGAATATCTAGCATCTTCCAAAGACCATGTAGAATCCTCTTCCTTTGTAGGTGCAAGCTTTGCCATTATAGCATTCTTAAAACCAGCAGCTCTAAAAACAGGTTCCCAATCGTTCACACCTTGCATAAGGTATGGCACCCATTTAGCAGGAGTAGCAGGATCAATGTAATATATTATAGGTTTCTTAGGCTCCACAAGCTCACCAGCTTTATAGCGTTCTATATCATCATCCTTAGGTTCTAAACGCCAACGTGTAATCATTCTCGTTACATCTACACCTTGTGGATTTTTATCATAATCTTCATAGCTTTCAGTAAAATAACCAACTCGTTGGTCGTGGTATCTTGGCTGCATAGGCTCTTCGGGCAACATAATAATCGAAGAGTTTAATTCCATAGATACGATACCTTTCTTTGCTGAATATGACTTTACAACCTTAACTTCTGTATTTAATGGATAAGTCTTAACCGACGACATAAATGTCCTATCCGACTGAATGACATTTAAGCCCAATGTAGATTTCAAGTTACTCGGAATAAATAAATCATTATTATCCGCCT
The DNA here is from genome assembly GCA_017560705.1 of Bacteroidales bacterium. GTDB lineage: Bacteria > Bacteroidota > Bacteroidia > Bacteroidales > P3 > HGM05376. Next base: position 2,580 of record JAFZEK010000085.1, read on the forward strand.
CAAATAGTTTTGTAATTTCTATAAGTACTCTTGAACTATCAGCCAAAGCCGCCTTTATATCAAAACTATACAATATAGGCATAAAACTAGAACGTTGCACTGCTTGATACATACCTCCTAATGAATCATTAGAACGCTCTACATTAAGCACCTTACGCAACAACACTGTTCCATTTAATCCCTTTTCGAAACGTAGCACAGCTGTGTTTAGATGGTCGCCAGCATAACCGACAAAGCCCGAACGTAAACCTGCTGATGCTTTTGATATACGAGTTACAATAAGTAAATCCTTATTAAACAAACTATCGCTAATCTCAAAATAATATTTATCTTTTACATTATGCACCGTAAAAAGCCCTTGTTGTGTTGATGGCTTATCTTTAAAGAACTTTTCAATTGGGGTCCTTGTGTCTGCAACAACTTCTTTTTTCTTCTTACCCAAAATCTTCTTCACTGTAGAACAACCTGTTGACACTAACAACAAAGCACCACAGCAAGCAAATATTACTTTATTTCTCATCATCAATTATCCTTCTTTACTAAAATGATAAGCCATTCTTTTTTACAAGAATGGCTTATCTATCAAATAAATATAAGTTTACTATTTTGCGTAATTTACAGCCCTCGTTTCCCGAATAACTGTAACCTTTATCTGTCCAGGATAGGTCATTTCACTTTGGATTTTCTTAGACAAATCCAACGACAATTGTGTAGCTTCAGAATCACTTATCTTATCAGCACCTACTATAACTCTCAATTCTCTACCTGCTTGTATTGCATAAGTCTTCATTACTCCAGGATAAGTCATTGCCAACTCTTCCAACTTATTCA
>JAFZEK010000011.1 GCA_017560705.1 Bacteroidales bacterium
AATTAAAATCATCTTCTTCATCCGGAAGTCCTACATAGCGTCCCGGAGTAAGTACATAATCCAATTCGGCAACCTTTTCTTTAGATATCGAAGCACAGAATCCTGCAACATCTTCGTATTGTCCGTTTTTGTTTCTCCAATTATGATATGTGTCTGCTATAAGCTTTATATCATCAGATGAGAACTCACGCGTGCGTCGGTTGATAAGATGTCCCATATTTCTGGCATCAATAAAGAGAATCTCATTATTACGTTTTCTGAACTGTTCTGTGGCATTACGATTTCGACTCAAAAACCATAGCGATGCCGGAATTTGTGTATTCAAAAATAACTTGGCAGGAAGATTTACAATACAATCCACCAAATCAGCATTTACCAATTCTTTTCTTATTTCACCTTCTCCTCCGCTCTTCGAAGTCAAAGCACCTTTGGCCAATACAAAACCGGCTTGTCCATTTGGTGCAAGATGGTAGATAAAGTGTTGTATCCACCCGTAGTTGGCATTGCCTGTAGGTGGCACACCATACTTCCACCGTCCGTCGTTGCGTAGTAGGTCGCCGCTCCAATCGCTATCGTTAAATGGAGGATTAGCTATTACATAATCCACTTTCACATCACGATGAGTATCGTTGAGAAAAGAACCTTCGGTGTTCCATTTTACTTGCGACGCATCTATACCTCTAATAGCAAGATTCATTTTGCAAAGTCGCCAAGTAGTTTGATTGCTTTCTTGTCCGTAAATAGATATATCGTTAATAATACCTTGATGCTCTTTTACAAACTTTTCGCTTTGCACAAACATGCCTCCCGAACCACAACAAGGGTCAAGCACACGTCCCCTATATGGCTCCAACATATTTACAAGTAGCTCTACAACACTACGAGGAGTATAGAACTGTCCGCCTTTTTTTCCTTCGGCAAGAGCAAACTCTCCTAAAAAATATTCGAATACATGACCTAGCAAATCTGCACTATTAGTTGCAGTATTCAGCGTGCTATTGCCTATAAGATCTATAAGTTCGCCAAGGCAGGTAGGGTCCAGATTAGGACGTGCAAATACTTTGGGCAATACACCTTTCAATATAGGATTTTCCCTTTCAATAGTATCCATTGCATCGTCGATAATTTTACCAATCTGAGGGCTCCGAGCATTAGAAACCAAATTGCTCCATCGTGCCTCTTGTGGAACATAGAAAACATTTTCAGCCTTATATTCTTCTCTGTCTTCAGGATCGGCTCCCAAATCTATCTCTTTCTGCAATTTTGCATACAATTCTTCAAACGAAACCGATATATATTTCAAAAATATCAAACCTAAAACAACGTGCTTATACTCTGCAGCATCTATGTTCTTTCGCAATTTATCAGCTGCTTTCCACAATTGTTTTTCCAATGGTTCTTCTATATTTTCTTTCTTTTTAGCCATAAGTTTTTCTTTTTTACCTATTTATTTTCAGTTTGCAAAGGTACACCTTTTCTGCGACTATACCAAATAATAATATGGTTAGTCTTGCAAAAAAACGTAGCTTAGCAGTCTTGAATAATACTAAGTCTAAAATAAAACATCTCTCTTGTTCCTCGAATGGTCTCTTACTGTGCTGGACATCAACCTCTAAATCGTCCAACAACACCATTCTCTGCCTCTAGGAAAGTTTTGCAAAGTTACAACCTTTTTTGGGATTAGCCAAATTTTTTCTTCGTTTTTTTCTGCTTGAAAAGGATGCCATTTACGACTCAAAACTATGAGGTTTAAAGGTTGAAAGTGTGGGAGTTTTAGGTCAAAACTATGGGAGTTTTGGTGGCTAAACTGCGTGGCTTCGCTAAGGCTTCGCCGACAACGGACTACAGTCGGGCGGCAACCGGATGGGGCTACGTCAGACAAGAAGACAACGAGGCAACTAGTGGGGCGGTAGCCACTTGTAGTTTTGTGGACTCATGGTCTGCGAAGCGGTAGCTGAGCATAAACCCAAACTTCGACATTGTCAGCCCCTCCTCACCACCGTATCCCCCGTATTCCCCCTAAAGGGGAATACGGGGGGATACTTGAGTGGTGGCGGACGGAGGTGCTGACAAGTCGCCGCGATTCCATGGCTACGCTAGGGCTACGCCCGGACAACAAGACAAAGGTCGTAAGGCAAAAGGAGAGCGGTAGCCGGCTCATGACTCTTTCGTCTGCGAAGCGATAGTTGAGCATAAGCCAATTACAAACAAAAACGACACAAAAGGGTACAAAAGGGTACAAATCGGTAAAGTGATATTTCGAATGTTCGTATCTTTGCAAAACCAAACCGAAAAGTGTGTTTGCGGTTAAAGTGCTGAACGAAATACTTTTGCATCTGCCTATTCTCTCTTACAACCTCGCAAAAGTGTTATTCGGACAACTGACTACAAACTACGGATTGATAAGAGTTCTTTGACTTATTTTTTGGTCGGTTGTCAAGAAATGTGGGATAGACGGTGGATAGATTGATATGCTGTGTAATTATCAGGTAGTTGTATATGGATTTGTGGATATTTTTGTTCCATTTTCGAGAGGAAAGAATCTTCTTTCAGATGGCTTAAAAAAAGCATCGGGATGAGGCTAAAATTGCATCACGATGCCGACAAAACTCCCTCGGGATGTAGATAAATTTTCCTCGTGATGTAATTTCATTTTCCTCTTGATAGGAAAAATGAGGTATGTGAGGTGTGTTTGTTCTTCGTTTAAGGGTTGATGGTAATGTTTTTCGGAAATTGCCAAAAAAAACAAGGCAACGATGTTTTTACCATGTTGCCTTGCTTGTTTTGTATTGTTATCCGGAGTAATTTGGAAAAATTATTTCTTGCTTTCTTTGCTCCAGCTGTCTTTTAGAGTACAAGAGCGGTTGAATACCAAATGCTCCGGAGTAGAGTCCTTATCTACGCAGAAGTAACCCAATCTTTCGAATTGCATTTTATCCATCACTTGAGCTTTTGCCAATTCCGGTTCTAGCTTACAGTTTTGCAACACTTGTAATGAATCTGGGTTTATGTTGTCTAAGAATGTTTGACCTTCTTCCACATCTTCCGGATTTTCTTTAGAGAACAGACGGTCGAACAAGCGAACTTCGGCATCTATGGCATGTTCGGCCGATACCCAGTGGATTGTTCCTTTCACCTTTCTACCATCAGGAGAGTTTCCTCCCTTGGAAGCAGGGTCGTAGCTGCAGTGTAGTTCTACGATGTTGCCTTCGGCATCCTTTATCACTTCTTCGCATTTTATGAAGTAGGCGTAGCGTAGGCGAACTTCTTGTCCCGGTGCCAGACGGAAATATTTCTTAGGCGGATTTTCCATAAAGTCGTCGCGTTCTATGTATATTTCGCGGCTGAAAGGCACAAGGCGTGTTCCTGCACTTTCGTCTTCGGGGTTATTTATAGCTGTTAGATTTTCTACTTGATTTTCGGGATAGTTTGTTATCACCACTTTAAGAGGGTTAAGCACAGCCATCATGCGAGGAGCCACCTTGTTGAGGTGTTCTCTTAATGAAAATTCAAGTAAGGAATAGTCTATCACGTTGTCGCGTTTGGCCACTCCAATGCGTTCGCAGAAGTTGCGTATAGATTCAGGAGTGTAACCTCTTCTGCGGAAACCACAGATGGTAGGCATACGAGGGTCGTCCCAACCGTTTACGTGATTTTCTTTCACCAATTGCAGAAGTTTACGTTTGCTCATAACGGTGTAGTTGATGTTTAAGCGTGCAAACTCGTATTGGTGAGATGGGAATATATTAAGTTTTTCGATAAACCAGTCGTACAATGGGCGGTGGATGTCAAATTCCAAAGTGCATATAGAGTGAGTGATGTTCTCGATACTATCGCTTTGACCATGAGCGTAGTCATACATTGGATAAATGTTCCATTTGTTGCCTGTGCGATGGTGTTCGGCATGTAGAATGCGATACATAATAGGGTCGCGGAACTGCATGTTTGGATGAGCCATATCTATTTTGGCACGCAAAACCTTAGATCCGTCGGCGAATTCGCCGTTTTTCATACGTTCAAAAAGATCGAGGTTTTCTTCCACGCTGCGGTCGCGGTAAGGACTGTTGGTTCCCGGAACGGTAACAGTTCCACGGTTTTTGCGTATTTCTTCTAGCGATTGGTCGTCCACGTAGGCCAATCCGTTCTTTATCATTTCTACAGCCCACAAATAAAGCTGGTCAAAGTAGTCGGAGGCATAAAATACGTTTGCCCATTCAAAGCCAAGCCATTTTACGTCTTCCATTATGGATTCAACATACTCTGTATCTTCTTTTACGGGGTTGGTATCGTCGAAACGTAGGTTGGTTTTACCACCATATTTTTTAGCCAAGCCAAAGTTTAAGCAGATGGATTTAGCATGCCCAATGTGCAAGTAGCCGTTGGGTTCGGGTGGAAAACGTGTTAGGACAGATTTGTGTTTGCCCGACGATAGGTCGTTTTCTATTATCTCTTCCAAAAAGTTAAGAGATTTTACTTCGGTATTCTCTATATTTTCAGCCATTCTTTATTTGTGTTTACAGTATGAATGTTGTTTTTATATCGTTTATTTTACTATGCCAACAATGCTATTTGCATGGTGTCGGCAACGGTGTATATTCGCATAAGATGCTAAAAATGTTTGCTTTGTTGCGGTTTGCAAATTCTACGAATAACAGACAAAAATACATTTTTTCTGGAAAATTTGAAATTAATTGTTCTTAAAAAGTTTTCAGTGCTGTATCTTTAGGTAACTTCTAAAAATTTCATGCGTTAGGGAATTTAGAAGAATTCTTCTTTAAACTGTGCCTGCTTTGTGGCATAGTCTGCAAAGGTTGGTTAAAAAGAAGTAGAAATTCTTCGGCAAAAAAACACAACGTTGCGATTAAGCGAGTAAAGAGCAATGCTTCAGCATTAGCTCTTTCGAGCGATAGCAACATCGACGAAGTCAAAGCACGCAAAAGTTTTAAAGAACACTCTTTTGGTTATCCGAAACGTGGAATTTTTAGAAGTTGCCTTTAGAGTATTTAGTGTTGGTGCTTTTGGGGTAGGGGAAGTAAGGCTGGCTAAAGAGGTAGGTATGATGTATGTCCGATGAGCATGATTTTTTAGGAATGACCTATTGTAGGGGTAAGGGGTGTAAAACAATGTTTTTATGTAGAGTAATTTTTGATTATTAGTATATTAATAGCGTGAATTAGAGTATGAAGAGAAGGTGTGTTTTTTGGTGTAAAATGCTAAAAAAATAAAAAACATTTGAGTCTTTGCACAAAAACTTGTTGCGTAATGAATAATATTGTAATTTTGCATGAGATTGGACTTAGTACGATTTTGAATTTAAATAATTAAAAAGCAATAGAATATAATGAATAAAATAGATTTAGAAAAATACGGAATTACCGGTGCAACAGAAGTTTTGTACAATCCTTCGTATGAAACATTGTTTGCTGAAGAAACAAAGTCTGAACTTACAGGATTTGACAAAGGTATTATGACAGAGTTAGATACTATTAATGTAATGACAGGTATCTACACTGGTCGTTCTCCTAAAGATAAATTCTTTGTAATGGACGAAGTAAGCAAAGACACTGTATGGTGGACTTCAGAAGCATACAAGAACGACAACAAACCAATTTCAGAAGAATCTTGGAAAAGCTTGAAAGACATAGCTGTAAAAGAACTTTCCGGCAAACGTCTTTTCGTTGTTGATACATTCTGCGGTGCTAACCCTGACACTCGTTTGAAAGTACGCTTCATCATGGAAGTGGCATGGCAAGCTCACTTTGTAAAGAACATG
>JAFZEK010000086.1 GCA_017560705.1 Bacteroidales bacterium
TCGTACCAATTAGATGATTTTGCACATTGCCACAATAGCAATAATATAGTTATACAAACAAATTTATTATTCATAATTGTTATGTTCTTTTTTAACATCAAAATTTACGACATATAGTCTTACCTAAAATGTAATGTTGTAATGTAATGTTTTTTTTGAAGGCTTCATCTAATCAAGACTATTGCCTAAAATAGTCGCAACGCCTATTAACTGCAATAAAAAGAGACGTACCTATTAGGCACGTCTCTTTTTTTATTGCCTTTATAACCCAACTCTTATATTGAAAAATATTGACATATTATTCCATTCGTTTGTGGAGTTGTAGTTGCTTATTCTGTAGGCAACTCCAATGCCTGTTTTGGTTATGCCGGATGTTATAAGGTCGTTTATGCATATTGCAGTTTCGGCTATACCTTTTTCAGGGGCTTGGAAGTTTATTCCGTCTGCGGTGGTTATGCCGTGAGATGTGCCTATGATGCTATTTAGTTGGAACGATAGTTGCGGTTTGGATATAAAGGTGTTCCACAATGATTTGTTCCAATCGTAGCGTAAGCTCACGTTGGCATAGTCTGTAGAGCTAAAGGAGTAGGGGGCTAAGGTTAGGAATGTATTGTTGAAGTAGTATTTAAAATTATTAGTTCCCACTACGTTGAATAGTCTACTGTATGGTGCGTTTTTGCTTATGTGTCCAGCGGATGCATATATTGTAAATAAGTTATTGTTCAGTGTGCTAATGTATTGAGTGTACTCAAGCATTATGCGGTTGAAGCTTTTGTCTGAATTGAAGACTGATACCCCACGAGTGTATGATAGCTTCAGCGTAGGAAACGATGTTGAATTGTTTACCTTGAACTCAAAATTAGGGGTTCTTATGCGTTGTTGTTTGTATCGCCATTCTATGTCGAAAGAGGCTTCGGCAAAGTCTGTGCTGAAACCCGTGCCTACTGGATTTTCTGATGGGTATAAAATATTATTGTTGTCGTAGAGGTAGCTCTCTCTGGAGTAGCGAAACGATAGTTTACCTTTGGTGTAAGAGAATAGAGGCATGGTGTAGAACACTTCGGCGGCTCTTACATCTTGATAACGATACATCGTGTAGTTGTAATTGTAGTTTATGCTTACAAGGTTGTAATCTTTTTTGAAGCTACTGCCGGCGGGTTCAATGTCTTGCGAGTATAAGAATCCGAGGTTGTAGTTCTTGTAGCGGTCGAAGTAGAAGTTCAGATGTCCGCCGTATTTCCAGGCTTTGTCGCCAAAGCCGTAGCCAAAATATCCGCCTACCGACATCCAGCGAGAAAGTTTGTCGTTGGTTTCTATGCCTAGTCCCCAACGGCTTCTTTCGTAGAAGTTGTAGTTGAATAGCTTGTTTAGGTCTAAGTTTATATAATTAATAGGTACTTTGCCATTTATCAGTATTTTAGCTATTTCTATCATTCGGTTGGTTGAAAAGTTATTGAAGAAATCAAAAGATGTGTCTCTTTCTATTTCTGCAATAACAGAGTCGTAAAATGTAAAAGTGTTTAGTTCTTTTACCGATGATGTGTCTCTGTATTTTAGCCAAAAGTTTTCGTCTTTATTTGTAGCATCGAAGTCCACATCGAGTACTACGTCGGAAAACTCTCTGCGTTTTATTTTGGCATTTACTTCTACGTCTCTGATGTCATTTTGTGTAAAGAAGCGGAAAACTAATTTATCTTTTGGGAACACTTTCCAGTCCCATTCAAAGCGATATTGTTTTGGAAACCACCTATTAGCAGTGTCTCTTTCATAGGAATGTTTTATTCGTATGCTCATAATGCTATCGACGCTTTGGTTTTTATTTGCACTTGCAGAAACGCTAACACCAACGCTGTTTGTATCGTTGCTTACATTAAGGGTATTTATTCCGGGCATATTGTTTAGAGCAGCGCTGGCACTAATGTTTTGTATAGCATAGCGGTCGGTGTTAATATATGCTTTTCCGGATAGACAGTTAAGTTTGCTGTCGGCTTTTGGATAAAATTTTATGCCGAAAATAGTGTCGTTACCATCAAAAATGGTGTCTTGCAGCTCAAAGTTGTATCGTTTGAAAGTGCCTTTGCTGAAAGGGTTTACAAACTTAGTCGACATTATGTAGATAAAGTTTTTATAGAAAGATGCTGATTGCATTTGTGTCAGCAATAGCGAGAAAACACTGTTTTTGCTTCCCGATGTTCTGGATGCCAACACCACTTCACTCACTTTGTCGGGACTACGATATTTGTATTCGTTTATGCTTTCGGTAAAGAAAAGGTAGGCACTGTCCATATAATTCACTATTTCGGTTATTTCTTTTTTGGTAGTGTCGGCCTTGATGCGTTTTTTTATTATCTCGGCTTCTTCTTCGGGGCAGTCAAAAGCTATTTCGATGGCTCCGCGGTTGTGGGATATATACTTATAGCTATTAAGGTTTTGGAAGTTGTTCAGTTTGCGATTGTCTATAACGGCTTGTACAATGCGGTGAGCAGGGTTTATGCCTGGTTTTATTACCACTTCCGATAGGTTTATAGCCTCTTCTTCCAAAATAATTGTAATAGGTTTGTTGTTTTGCTTTTTGTCTATGGGATAGGTAGTAGTCTTGTATCCCAAGCATTTAATGGTCAAAAACTCAATAGGGGTATTTGTTTTCAATGAAAAATGTCCATTAATGTCGCTAACAGTTCCTTGCTTGGTATCGTTTTGCAAGATGTGGGCAAATGCCACTGCATTTTTAGTCTTTTTGCTCTTTAATACACCGTTCACAGTGTAAATTTGTGAAAATGCAACATTTGCCAACAGGGGCAATAGCAATATTGCACACAATAAAGTTTTTCTGTTCATAAAGTTTATTTGTTTAAGGTTAAAAATCACTAGGCTTCTCAGCCAAAAAGTTTTGCAAAGGTACGATTTTTTTTGAAACTAGAAAACTTTTTTTGTGAAAATAATGTCCTGCGAGTAGAAGGAAACGAATATTTGTAGGTATGGAATATACTGTATATTTTTGTAGTATAGTAGGTTTATGTTATTCCAAGGAAATGAAATTAATATATAGCCAAGAATGGGAAAATGGTAATGGATTTTCGGTGTTTATGCGGTGGAAATATAGTGGCATACTGCCCAAGTGTGTCATACCCGGGTATAAATTAGTTTATGATAGGGTATGGTGGACTTGAAACCCGGGTGTGGTGGAAAGCCTAAAAATCCATCCCCGATGTAGGTGAAATTACATCACGAGGAAAATTTATTTGCATCACGAGGGAGATAAATTTTCCTCGTGATGTAAATAAAAAAACATCCCGATGTGTTTTTATAGTCATCGGGATGTGCAGTTATATGTATGGTTATAATTCGTTATCTTCCAAAAAATCATGTAGTTGCTTTGGTGAAATGTCTCTTATAATTTCACCTTCTTTTACGCAAGAGATGGCACCTGTCTGTTCGGAAACTATAACAGCAATAGCATCGCTCATTTCTGTAACACCTATTGCAGAGCGGTGTCGAAGCCCAAGGTTGGGGTCGATGTTGGAGTTGGATGATACGGGCAATATGCATCTTGCCGATATTAGTTTATTGCCTTTTACAAGCACAGCACCATCGTGCAATGGTGTGTTTTTGAAAAAGATAGTCTCTAGCAATGCCGACGATACTTTTGCTTCTATAAGTTCTCCGCTGGCTATTATGTCGTTCAGCTCATTTTCTTTTATAAATACTATTAGAGCCCCAGTTTTGGAACGCGACATGTTTACGCAAGCTTCCACATAAGCATCATAGTCTGTTTCCGACTTCTTTTCTAGCTTAAACTTCCACCAAAAACGCCCTTTCTTTGTGGCAATGAATGATTTGGTGCCTAGCATGAGCAGAAAACGTCTTACTTCGGGTTGGAACACAACCACGAGAGCCAACATTCCCATGCTAATGAACTGACCCATAAGGTCCGACAAGAGTTTCATTTGTAGCAGTGTCACCAGTTTCCAAATGGTGTATAACACCACTATACCCATGAAAATACGCATGGCATTAGTGCCTTTTACTAGCTTGTATATTTCGTAGAATAAGTACGATACCAATAATATATCGACGATGTCGATAAGGTGAAAGTCAGGAAGACCTTGGATAATAGATGATAAAATAATCATATCTTATATGTTTATATTGGACAATATTTTTACACATTCAGTAGCTTCTTTAACGTCGTGAACCCGAATAAATTTTGCACCGTTCATCAAAGCGTAGGTATTTAACACTGTTGTTCCATTAAGAGCAGCGTTTGCATCGGTGTTCAAAAGATTGTATATCATGGATTTTCGGGATATTCCTACAAGTAGAGGTTCTTTGAAAAAAAATGAAAATTCTTTGATATTTTTCATTAGTTCGTAGTTCTGTTCCATGGTTTTGGCAAACCCAAATCCTAAATCTATAATTACGTCTTTAACTCCTAAGCGGTACAAATGGTTTAGTTTTTCGGAGAAATAATAGATTATTTCGTTCACGATATCGGAGTATTGAGTGTTTTTTTGCATATCGGAAGGAGTGCCACGGGTGTGCATAAGCACGTAGGGTAGTTGTAGTTCTGCTATAGTTTGGAACATGTTTTCGTCAAACTGTCCGCCAGATATGTCGTTTATAATATTAGCGCCTTCGCCTGCTACAGCTTTGGCAACCTCTGCCCAGCAGGTGTCTACACTTATTATGGCTTCGGGAAATTCTTTTCGCAGTAGTTTTATTATGCCTTGTAGTTTTTGTTTTTCTACGTCGATAGGAAGCATTTCAGCGCCAGGCCTAGTGGACACAACGCCCACATCAATGATGTCGCCACCTTCGTTGAGGATAGTCTCTGCTCGGTTTATTATCTCTTTCTCTTCCACGTATTTCCCACCGTCATAGAAGCTGTCGGGAGTGCAATTTAGTATCCCCATTACCATGGGTTTTGTCAGTGTTAGAATTTTTTTGCCACAACATATCGTTTTATCTGAAAAAAAATTAGTACCTTTGTTCATTATTTTGGTGCAAGTATATTATGTATTTATAAATAATATTTGTCGTATTATCAGCCTATTAAGAGAGTGATATAATTGGCAAAAATGCTTTCATTGTACTCAAAGCAGTAGGCGATAATAAAATGCAAAACTACAAAATAAACTACAATAATTGGAAAAAAAATGAAGAAAACATCGGAAGAGTTTGATAATGAAATAAAAAAATGTAGACAAGTCTTTTCGGATAAGACTAAAGATTATGGTACATCGTGGCGTATTTTGCGTTTATCGTCGCTCACTGACCAGATTTTTATAAAGGCTAGTCGCATAAGAAGTATACAAGAAAAGGGTGTGAACAAAGTAAACGAGGGTATAGAACCCGAGTTTATAGCTATGATAAACTATTCAGTTATGGCTTTGATACAAATAGAGCTAGGTCTGGACGGCGAGCAAAACTTGGATTTGGATACCGCTCTTGCTCTATACGACAAGCATATAACTGCTGCCAAAGACCTTATGCTAAACAAAAATCATGACTACGGCGAGGCTTGGCGACTTATGCGTGTAAGTTCTATGGTGGATATTATTCTTATGAAAATAAATAGAATAAAGCAGATAGAGGACAACAACGGAGTGACTCTTATAAGCGAGGGTGTGGAAGGAGGATACAATGATATTATAAACTATTCCATCTTTTCCTTGATACAGTTGCATACACAAAAAAAATAGTTTACAGGGTTTGCAATGAAAAATTATTAACTAACGAAAAAAAGAAATACGATATGAAGAAAGATAAAGTTTTAAGTACATTGTTTGTTATTAGCCGTTGGTTTGTAGGAATAGTATTTTTGTTTTCAAGTTTTTCCAAGGGTGTGGACCCTATGGGAACGTCCTACAAAATTCAGGAATATATGACTGCATGGAGCATTGGAAGTCTATCTTTTGAATGGGCTTTGCCGTTGGCTACTTTTTTGAGTATAAGTATGATTGCCTTAGAGTTCCTTATTGGTATGTTGCTTATCACAAATTGTTGTAGAAAATTATCGGCATGGATGTTGATGCTTTTAATGACTTTTTTTACTGTAACTACGCTTATAGATGCTATAACCAATAAGGTAACGGATTGTGGTTGCTTTGGCGACATGATTAAGTTGACTAACTGGGAGACTTTCTGGAAGAATGTTGTTCTTATGATATTCACTGTATGTATATTTATATGTAGAAACATGCCTAAGAAAAAGAAAACTTTCGAAAGGGATATACTTGTGTTTGTGTTTTCTATAGCTATAATAGTTGCATTTCAGTTGTACAATATAGCCAATGAGCCTATTTTGGATTTTCGTTCGTGGAAAATAGGTAATAGAATGATGCCAGAAGAAAAAGGCGAAGTAAAAAGTTATCTGATTTATAAGAATAAGCAAACAGGAGAACAGCAAGAAATAACTTCCGAACAGTTAATGGAGTATTATCAAGATATCAATTGGCAAAACACATGGGAATTTGTGGATAGCAAGATAGTAGACCCTAATGAAATCTATGCCGATGGCTTCTCAATGATGTCTGTCGATGGAGTGGATTATGCAAAAGAAATAATATCATCGGAAGAACCTATTTTTATAATAACTATCCATCACTTGGACAAAGTGGGTAAAAAAGGAATAAATAAAATACAACATGTATATAACTATGTCAAAGATAAAGGAATAAATACTATGTTGCTTGTTTCAATATCTTATACACCTGAAGAAATAGAAGCATTTATTGAAGCTAATATCCCCGATGGTATAGAGTATTATTATGCCGACGAAAAGGCTATAGAAACAATGTTGCGTTCTAATCCTGGATTTATCTTGCTAAAGGAAAGTGTAGTTTTAGGCAAATGGCACTATAATAATTCGGGAGATATATTGAATATGTCTACTGAAGATATACAAGATTTGGATATAATGATAAATAAAAATAAAAGTAGTGAACAATAAAAACGTGTAATTGTAAGTTATTAGCATATTATGAGAAAAAAAATAGTTATAGCAATTATGGCAATTATGGGCTTTTCAGGAATGTTCCACAAAGCTCAATGCCAATCAGAAGAAGGTGAAAACCGTGGGTTTTCCGTTGTAATAGGGGACGAAGCTCCTGAATTTACTATCCAATATTTGGATGGTACTGAAGTTAACCTTTAGGATTTGAGAGGAAAGGTTGTAATGCTACAATTTACTGCTAGTTGGTGTAAAGTGTGTAGAAAAGAAATGCCTTACATTGAAAAACAGATATGGCAAAAGTTTAAAGATAATAAAGACTTTGTGCTAGTGGCTATAGACTTAAAGGAAGAAAAGGAAAAGGTGGAAAAATTCTTGTCTACTCAGCGTATAACTTATCCTATAAGCTTAGACCCTAAGGGTGAAATATTCAAGTTGTACACAGAGCCCAATGCAGGTGTTACTCGCAATGTACTTGTAGACAGAGATGGAAGAATAGCTTTCCTTACTCGCCTATTCGACGAAGAAGAATTGGAACGCTTAAAAGTTCAAATTGCAGAGTTGTTGCA
>JAFZEK010000087.1 GCA_017560705.1 Bacteroidales bacterium
CCAAACTATTCCCGAAAAGATAAGAAAGACTTTGGAACTTAATGATAAGATAGCCAAGTATTCAAAAATATTCACATACGCACGAAACTTTATCTACCTCGGACGTGGCTACAACTACCCCATAGCATTGGAAGGAGCATTGAAACTGAAAGAAATTTCGTATATCCACGCCGAAGGCTATCCGTCGGCCGAAATGAAACACGGACCCATAGCCCTTATCGACGAAGAAATGCCCGTGGTGGTGATAGCACCCGCACATTCGAAATACGAAAAAATCCTCAGCAACGTACAAGAAATAAAAGCACGTAAAGGTAAGATTATATCCATAATCACCGAAGGCGACACCGCCATAAAGGAACTTTCGGACCTTTATTTCGAAATACCAAGCACTATGGACTGCTTCACTCCACTGCTCACCATAGTTCCGTTGCAACTCATTTCGTACTACATAGCCATTGCCAAGGGCAGAGATGTGGACCAACCGCGAAACCTTGCCAAGTCGGTAACAGTAGAATAAACCGAAAATATTTTAATTACGATATACCAAAAGACGGTGCCCCAAGCATCGTCTTTTTTTTGGGGGCAATGTTTCGACACAAATCATGGATACTCGGGGAGGGGTAAATGCAGATTTTCCTGAAAAATTATTTTAAGATTTTTTTTGAACGTTCCATATACTAAAAACCAATTTTTCATCGTTACGGAAAAACCTTTGGAGAGGTGCTCGGAGAGTGTTGGAGACCCCTTTTGCGAACCTTGGAAGGTTCACGTCTGAATCTTTAAAGGTTCACGTCTGAACCTTGGAAGGTTCACAAAAGAACCTTGGAGGGTCAAAAAATCCTCCTTTTAAGGTCAAAAACACAACTTCGAAACATCTTTCTTTAGAAAGCGTAATTTTTAAAATTATTAACCATTTAAAATCAAAAAATCATGGCATTCTTTAGCAAACAATTCGTGAAGCTTACAGGTAAGTGGATACCCAGACCTAAAACAGTAAGCACCTATGATGCCAAACGTTTGGCAAAAGACATCGAAAAGGAAAGCACCGTAAGTCAGACCGATGTAATGGCGGTGCTAACGGCAATCCCCACAGTGATGACTCGCTATTTGGCCGAAGGTCATTCGGTGAAATTAGACGGGATAGGCTCGTTTTTCTTGAATTTCGAGTGTAAGAAAACCGGTGTCGACACAGCCGAAGAGGTATCGATGGACCAGGTTACTAACATCAAAGTGCAGTTTCGCCCTGCCATGAAAGCGGGTGTAGGCAGCCAAAAAGGCAAGAAAATCAACACTCTTATCGCCGACGATATTGAGTGGACTTATTTGCCATCAAGCAAAGGCGTAGTTGAAGAAGACGGCGTTGAGGAAGACGACGTTACAAACAACGACCAAAGCAACCAAGGCGGAGGCACTTCGGGCGGAGGTTTTGCCGGCTAACCATTGTGGTATTTAAAACAAAGGGTAGAAACATCGGTGTTTCTACCCTTTATTGTTTTATTCTTTAAGTCCTACAAAGAGAAAGAGAGAAGCATTATACTTCTCTCTTTCTCTTTGTTAGCAGTTTAGTTCTAGTCTAATAAATACTATTCACAGAACACTCCATTTTTAGGTTCAGTGGTAACAGGTAGATGTTGTATCAAATCTTCACAAGAACCATCTTGTAATTCAAATTCTTGAGCAGTTCCAACTTGAGAACCATTCACCCAAGTAGCACAAGAACATGTCTTGTTACAAGAAGCCAAAGAGGCTACGAAAGCAACAACTGCTAAAGTTAACATTACTTTTTTCATAATCTATCAGTGTTATTTTAAGTGTCTACTCTGTTCAAGGTTTTCGACTTCTCCTTTATTGCATTATTGTTTAGGTTTCTTTTGTTGTCGTTGATATGTCAAAGTTTAAAAACTCTTATTCCACTACACCTCCGTTTCCGAAGATGAATAGATTGTAGGCATTCTTCTTCAGAACATCAGATTCTGTTATTGCACTATTGCATTCCATGCCTGTTTTTTCAGCACCTTCTCCCACAACAGTATTCATATCAGAACATTCGCCATCATCTATTTCAACGTTTTCGTCAACTACGGTTGGGAATCCGGGCGTATAGGTTGTACATGTACATACCTTTTTGCAAGATGCCAAAGAAGCTACAAAAGCTACTACTGCCAATGTTAATATTACTTTTTTCATAATTACTCCTTTATTGTAATTATTGTTTAGGTTTCTTTTGTTGTCGTTGATATGTCAAAGTTTAAAAGCTCTAAACATATCGTCGAATGTTTCTTTTGACCTATCGGATTATTCGCATGTTACAGTTCTGGTGGTTCCGTCTATCGTTACAGAAGTGTGTAAATCCCAACAGCCTCCCACTATCTCTGTTTCTACAACTATTAGGTCTTCACCATTTGTTGAATACGAACACATACAAGTTTTTTTGCAAGAAGCCAACGAGACTGCGAAAGCTACTACTGCCAAAGCCAATATTACTTTTTTCATAATCAATTTGTTTTAAATATTTGTACCTACTCTGTTAGTGGTTTTCGGCTACGCCTTTATATATTTACAGATAAAATAAAAGTCCACTGCACAAGGCAGCAGACTTTTATCAAGTATTATTTTTTGTTTCTTTCTTTACGTGCCAAATAACCAGGTTCCAATGCCATGCGGTCAGTTTCCAAAAGCGAGCATACGCCTTCGTCTATCTGTTTCTTGTTTTGACAATCTATGCAGTGGCATTCTTCTACGTAGTTTTCTGGTTCGGTGTAGGTAGTGATAACGCCTTCGAAGTTTCTCAATATCACTTTGCGTGGGCTTTGAGATATTACATAGTTTGGCATCACCGGTGTTTTTCCACCACCGCCGGGAGCGTCAACAACGAATGTTGGAACAGCGTAGCCCGAAGTGTGTCCGCGTAATCCTTCTATTATTTCTATACCTTTAGATACTGGGGTGCGGAAGTGTTCCAAGCCCATAGAAAGGTCGCATTGATAGATGTAGTAAGGACGTACTCTGTTCTTAACCAATAGGTGTACTAAGCGTTTCATTACATGAACGCAGTCGTTTACGCCGCGAAGCAATACGGATTGGTTGCCCAATGGAATACCGGCGTTGGCTAGTTTGGCCAATGCTGCCGATGATTCAGCGGTCATTTCGTTTGGATGGTTAAAGTGTGTGTTCAACCATACCGGATGATATTTCTTAAGCATGTTCACCAAGTCGTCGGTAATACGTTGTGGACATACTACCGGTGTACGAGAACCTATACGTATGATTTCTACGTGTGGTATGGCACGCAAACGTTGGATGATAGATTCCAACATATTGTCGTTAACCATTAATGCGTCGCCGCCCGATAATAATACGTCGCGAACGGTTGGTGTTTTTGCTATATAGTCGATGGCTTTTTGAATGCGTTCTGATGGCGATTCGCAGTCATTTTGTCCTGCAAAACGACGACGTGTACAATGACGGCAGTACATAGAACACATGTCGGTGATTAATAACAACACTCTATCCGGGTAGCGGTGTGTAAGACCGGGTGTTGGAGAGTCTTCGTCTTCGTGCAATGGGTCTTGCAAATCGGCAGCAGATATGTGTGTTTCAGCTTCTGTTGGTATAGCCTGACGACGAACTGGGTCGTTTGGATCGTTAGGATCTATAAGGCTTAAATAATATGGAGTGATAGCCATACGCAATGTTTGTAATGATTTGCGTACGCCTTCTTGTTCTTCTTCGGTTAGCTTGATGTATTTATTAAGCTCCTCTAGTGTTTCTATTCTGTTTTTTACTTGCCATTTCCAGTCGTTCCATTGTTCGTCGGTAACGTTAGGAAAAAGTTCGGCTCTTCTATTTACTTGCATATATTCTATTGTAATTATTCTTCGATTTGTATTTCAGAACTTTATGGGGCTCGCACCTCTTCGGTTCCTTTCTGCAAATTTACATATATATTTTTAATTGCCCAAACTTTTGTGTCAAAAAGTTTAGACATTTAAATCTTTGCTCCAAAATATTGCCAACTTTTAAATGTTGATTGTGGTGTTGTTGGTTGTGAATGTTGCTGTTAGCCTGTACTGTAGCCTCCTGTTTTGCATCTTGCTTTTAGGCTGGCTGCAAAAGCATTATTTTTTAAACACGTTTTCGAACGGCACTCTATTTATTATAGAGCGGCCTAGCGTTATTTCGTCGGCATATTCTAAGTTGTCGCCTATGGCTATGCCTCGGGCTATGGTGGACACTGTAACCGGAAACTTTTGCAACTGCTTGTGGATGTAAAAGTTCGTAGTGTCGCCCTCCATGGTGGTGGGTAGTGCCAAAATTACCTCGTTTATGTCGCCGGCTCCTACTCGTTCTAGCAAGTGTCCGATGCTGAGGTCGTTTATGCCTATGCCGTCGATGGGCGAAATAACACCGCCAAGTACATGATACACGCCCGAAAACTGTTGCGTGTTTTCTATTGCCATAACGTCTTGAATGTTTTCCACCACGCACACTATACCCTTGTTCCTTTTGCTGTTGGCACAAATGGGGCATAAATCACTATCAGAAATGCAATGACACTGACGGCAGTATTTTATTTCGGATTTCAGTTGCTTGATGGCTCCCACTAGGCGTTCTACTTCGCCGACGGGCTGTTTTAATATGTGCAGTGCAAACCTTAGTGCTGTTCGCTTGCCTATCCCAGGCAAGGTAGATAGCTCATTTACTGCATTTTCTAGTATTTGTGAAGGCAATGAGTTCATCGTGTTTTTTATTGCAAAAATACGTAGTTTTTTTTGATTATGGGTGATGATGCACCAAACACCCCTACACCCGGCACTGCAAAACACCTCGTCGGCAATGGCTACCCTACTCTCTTTTTGCTTGCCGTTATCGCACTCCGAAATGTTAAGCAAGAAATGTAAATGTTAAACGCCTTTGGGCGAAACAGTGTTTTTATGGCGAAAAAGGTGAATTTTTCTCCCGAGGGAAATGAAATTCTCTCTCGAGGGAGATAGGGTTTCCTCGTGACGAAACCCGGGTTTCATCACGAGGAAACCCTATTGTCCTTTCGGCGACACCCGGGTTTTATCCGGAAGAGGTGCGTTCTCCTTTTGGAGGAAAATATCGCTGCCTGATTATCAGGAATTTATATCAATAACTCAATTTCCTTGCGATATTTGCACGTTGATGAAATGAGATGGGGAAATAAGCCATTCTCCGTGTTAAATACCCCAGTGTTAATATATCGAAGATTTAGCATTTTTATTAATATGAAAATTGGGATGAAAAGGGTATGTTTAAATAAGTGTAACCGACATAAGAAAATATTCGACATAAAAGATTGCATGGCGTATGCCTGCTTCAATGATCGCAACGCCTGATGGCTGCGACGTGGCGAGACGTGCCGTTGGCGGCGTCTTTACAATGGCGTGTTTTTATCTGTCGTATCAACAGATACACCGCATATAAATCAACGATTAATTATTACCGCACAACAATATACATCCGATATATTTGCCTCGTGTAGAGACGCGCCAACGGCACGTCTCTCATTGTCGAAGCCGCTAGGCGTTGCGACCATATTAAATCCAAATCCAACGTTATATTTTTTGCAGATTATGCCTGAGTGTATATGGATATTAATCAATGCTTTATTTTTCCGATAAGTTTTTAGGAGTCTGTTGCTTAGGAGCGTGAATTTGTAGGGAAAGAGGCTAGGAGTCTACAAAGAAAATATTTTTTGCAAAAAAATGTTTGGAATATTAGAAAAATGTGTATATTTGCAGCGTAGACATAGTGTTATAAAAATATCATTGTTATGTATAAAATATTAAAACATAGCGAATTGTTTCATCAGAAACGTCCTAAGCAATAGCTGCTAAATATGATAAGATATTCAAATTTTTAGCAGCTGTGTATTTCTGGTTCTTTTTTGTGAGATAAAAGTTTAGAGAGATAAAAATTAATATCTTTCGATGTTTATATATATTATATTGATAATTTTAAAATTAGTTTACAATATGAAACGCATAACTATTATATTTTTATTATTTTGTGGGGTAAATGTTTTTGCTCAGTCGTTGGATACATTACGCATAGGAGTTCAGTATCGCGACCCGACTTATAATTATATGTGTTGGATAGATGAGCATCCTGGGGCGTTTTGGGAAGTCCTTGAAGGTTCACCTATTTATCCCAAGATTCAAGCTGTTGGATTTAACAATGAAGGACCTCTTACGATGATAGGCATAGCATGTGCTATAGAGATAAGAACTTATGAAGGAGAAGAGAATACGGATACTTTAGCCGAATATTTTCAGGTGTATGAGGTGGATAAAAGCGATTCAAGTTTCCGAAAAGTGGCAGAAGCAAGGTGGGATACTTTTCGGCCTACCAAGTGCATGGAGC
>JAFZEK010000088.1 GCA_017560705.1 Bacteroidales bacterium
AGGTGTTGAGGAATCTTTTTAATATCAGTGTCTAGCCCTACACATAAAAAAGAGCGTTTTCTTTGAATTTGATTAATAAGTTCTTTGCGTGTCATAATTCGTTTAGTTCGTATTTATTTGACAATAAGTTTTTTTACTACTACATTACTATCTGTATATATCTTAGCCAAGTACATACCCGGCTTGTAGTTCTCTACATTTATGCGACAAGCAACGCCAAGATGTTCAGCTTCCATAACTACAGCACCGGACATCGAGTATATTTCCACTCTGCTTATAGGCATAGCCGCCGAAATGTTTACAACACTAGTAGCAGGGTTAGGATACATAGCACATTCCACTGCTACATCAGCAACAGCATCAATACCCACGTTATTGGGCTGTTCACCGCGGAAGAATTTTTGTATTTCATCAGCGTAGCATATATCGTATGTTTCAGTGCCGGCATACCAGTCATGTTCGCCGTTTATTACCTTTATGAACGACACTCTGCTGCCATCGGCAGAACCAGTGTAGTCGTAGCGTTCAAAAGTCATACCATCATCTTTACTATCTATGTATCTACATTCCGAAGCAGTAGGGTTACAACCGTTGAAACTACGCCAATATTCCACTGTAGCCTCGGCACTAAGACCTATATTGAACGTGCCAAAAGGAGGGAACGAAAAGTCGGCACCATCGTAAGTAACTACACTATCTTTAGTGCCATGGATGTGCAAAATATCAATGTTGCTCACCGGAGTTTGAGTTGAAATGCTAGTAGCAATAGTTCCACTTACCGAAGCCACAGCATTTATTTTATCGCTATGTTCTATGGCCATACGCTGACACATAAAACCACCCATGGACACACCTGAAAAGAAAACGCTATCCGGATGGATATTATACTGCTCCTTCACTTGGTCCAAAAGATTTAGCAAAAATCCGGCGTCGTCCACATCTTGATTAGGTGCCAACGTTAGGCCAGCCACCGAAACACTCATGCCGGCATTCCACATTGTACCTATCTCATAATCCTGACCAAAAAGATTCACCGATGCCACCAAGGCTTCTGGCACTATCATTATCCAACCATAACGGTCGGCAAAAGGCACCATGCCCGACAACTCCAACTTATACTCCATAGAATCCCTAAGACCATGAAGCATAAAAACGACAGCAGTAGGCTGCGATGGATTATAGGACTGCGGTACATATTCTATATAGTCTCGCACCACTCCATCCCATTCAAACTCTCTGGCTGTACCCATTTGTGCCATTGATTTATTGCAAACTCCTACTAAAAACATCAATACTAGGAGATTCCTTACAACAACATTCATCGAGGATATACCTCTGATTTTTAAGTGCTTTTCTTTCATCTTCAATACATTTTATATTTGTTATTTAGCTTGCAAATGTACGTTTTTTTTTCAAACCTCACAAGCACAAATATTCCATGCCTACCAAAGAGAAATACAATAATATCAACCTATAAGAACTAAGCTATATACTATAGGCAACTTCTAAAAATTCCACGTTTCGGATAAACCAAAGAATGTTCTTTGAAACTTTTGCGTGGTTTACGTTTTTCTTGGAATATTTCTATTTCATAGCCCGCTATGTTCAATCAAAAGAAAGTAGAAATCTTCTCAAGAACGTTGCGATTAAGCGAGTAAAGAGCAATGCCTAAGCATTAGCTCTTTCGAGCAATAGCAACATCGACGAAGTCAGTATTCCGCAAATCACTTGCAAAGCAATTTTTAGAAGTTGCCTAAAGATGTTTTGTTTTTTGAAAAGGTAATCGCTCTATGAGACCTACCTTTTCTACTATTTTCAATAGGGTATAAAAGTTTTTTTTACCTAGGTATTTTTCTAAGAATGGTATACTGTCATGTAATTGATGTTTTATTTCCAATTAGAATATCTCATCCTAGTATTAATCAATGTTTTGTGTTCTAGAATGGTACTTTAAAGAATGTAGAAATTGTATAAGATTAATCTTTATTTATTTTTTAGCCACTATAGATAAATAAATAAACTGTCGTTGTCGAATAAATAACATTCGGCATAAAGTTCTGCACATGCACATACTTCATCTAAAGGTTGAAATACTAAAGTGTCACATATCGTTTCGGATGTTTTTACAAATAGCCGTTCTAGTGTCAACTCATCTTTTATGTAGCATAATTTGTTGCCAATCATGCTACATCCTACCATATATCGATAATCATCTTTCCATGTGTTGCTTGTATAAAAATAATTTATAGTTTCTATGTACAAATTATATAAATACGGTGTAGAGTCATCGCTGTATGTTCCGCTAGTGTCCGCTATAGGGAAATAAACGATAGAAACAGCATCGAGGTCGTTTAGAAAATAATTGTTTATTATGGATAATAATGTATCGTGTATTCTCGTATTGGCAAATTTGTATAGAGGCAAACAGAATGTAATTGTGTCGGTTTTTGCTATTATACTATCATCAATTTCAACTGCTATATTCTTTTCCCTATTGCTATTACACGCAGTTGTAACTAGAATACTTATTCCCACTGCCATTATCGTCAATATCTTTTTCATTGTGTGCTTGTTTGATATTATCATAAATAAACGCCGTCCGGTGGAAAATATTATCCATGGACGGCGTTTTAATATAAGTGGTTTATGACTTACCAAATGTCAATAGCGAGTGTTATTTTACTTCTTCGTAATCCACATCTGTTACGGTGTCGTCGTTTTGTTTCGATTGACCATTAGCACCTTGTTGTGGGTCTTGACCAGGTTGAGCACCACCTGCAGCAGCTTCTTGTTGAGCTTTGTACATATCTTCGCTAGCAGCAGTCCAAGCAGCGTTTATTTTTTCCATAGCAGCGTCTATCTGAGCTATGTTTTTGGAAGCATGAGCAGCTTTAAGTTCAGTTAAAGCACTTTCTATGTTAGCTTTCTTTTCAGCTGGAATTTTGTCGCCGTATTCTTTAAGGTTCTTTTCGCTTTGGAAAATCATACCATCGGCATTGTTTATTTTTTCTATCTCTTCTTTAGCTTTCTTGTCGGCTTCAGCGTTTGCTTCGGCTTCGGCTTTCATACGTTTTATTTCTTCGTCGCTAAGTCCCGAAGAAGCTTCGATACGTATGTTTTGGCTCTTACCAGTAGCTTTGTCCATAGCCGATACATTCAATATACCGTTGGCGTCGATATCGAAAGTTACTTCAATTTGAGGCACTCCTCTTGGTGCTGGTGGAATACCATCTAGGTGGAAACGACCTATAGTCTTGTTTTGGTTTGCCATTGGGCGTTCGCCTTGCAATACGTGGATTTCTACGCTAGGTTGGTTGTCGGCAGCAGTACTGAATACTTGCGATTTTTTGGTAGGTATTGTAGTGTTGCTTTCGATAAGTTTTGTCATCACACCACCCAATGTTTCTATACCCAACGACAATGGAGTAACGTCAAGAAGCAATACGTCTTTTACTTCGCCTGTAAGCACACCACCTTGGATAGAAGCACCTACAGCCACTACTTCGTCAGGGTTTACACCTTTAGAAGGTGCTTTTCCGAAGAAACTTTCTACTATTTTTTGGATAGCAGGAATACGAGTGCTACCACCTACAAGGATAACTTCGTCGATTTGCGAATTGCTCAAACCTGCATCTTGCATAGCACGGCGACATGGTTCAAGAGTAGCTTGGATAAGGTCGTCGCACAATTGTTCGAATTTGGCACGAGTCA
>JAFZEK010000089.1 GCA_017560705.1 Bacteroidales bacterium
GTGGACGAATGTCCCAAAGCTACCAAGAAATACAAAGCCAAAGAAATACCCTTGATTATAGTAATGAAAGACGGCAAAGAAATAGGCCGTTTGCATGAAACAGACCTAACGGGAACCGAAGACGAAATATGGAAAAAGATAGAAACCGTTATAAACAAATAGGAGAAAAACAAAAATGAGAAAGCACAAAAATATAATATTCGCTCTAATAGCACTTGTTGTAATATGTAGCAATCAAGCCGTTGGACAAGAGTATTTTCAAGGGAAAATAACCCATAAATCAAAAGTAAACAAAGGTAAGATTGGCCAAATAAACACCGAAACACACTACAGAGCAGATGGAAGTTATGCTTTATCTATGAGTTTTATGAGATTTGTTTATATCGCCGATTCGCTAACAACTTACCAAATCACTAGCTTGTATGGTAAAGAAACAGTAGAATGTATAAAAAAATCTAGAGAAACCATTGATAGTAATACACGTAAAGAAATATCTCCAATCTTGGAAAATATAAATGGAAGAGATTGCTTAAAAATAACAACTGTAACTACAGATGAAACATTAAATACGAATTCGACATCTATTTTATGGATAGATACCACTTTCAATATTATAAACAAACAATCACCAACTGGCAAAGGTCTTGAAGTAAAATGTATATCAGACATTAAAAGTTCTTTCATGAATATGTATATGGAACAAGAATTGGAAAGCATCGAAAGCGAATATTTCGACAGCACATTATTCCAAATACCATCAAAAGAAGAAGCCAAGTGGATAGAACCAGAAAACGAAGAAGACTTAGACGAACTAATGAAAAAAGCCAACGATGGTGACAAAGAAGCTATCGAAGCATTGGAAAATTCTTCTATTGATTACATAGAAGATGCCAAAGCTTTTAAGATGGAACACATGATAGAAACATCTGATTCCACTTTTGCCAACGACACAAAAGACGGTATTGTTATAGTAGATTTTTGGGCTATATGGTGCATACCTTGCCAAGCTCTTACCCCAAAAATGGAAAACATTGCAAAAGAACACAAAAATGAAATAAAAGTACTAAAGCTTGATATAGACAAATGTAAAAACCTTGCAAAAAAATACAATGCCAAAGCTATACCTTTACTTTTAGTACTAAAGAACGGCAAAGAGATAGGTCGTATATCTGGATTAGAGGTAATAGGTTCGGAAGCTGAAATATGGAAAAAGATAGAAACCGTCATAAACAAATAGAAGAAAAACGAAAATGAAGAACACCTATATACTATTTATTATAGCGACAGTTTTAAGCATGGCTATTGCTTCGTGTACCAGCTTTTCAAAAGAAGAATACGAAAAATTCTTGGATGAGATGGAACAAGAAGCCATAGCATCGGGCGAAATAGTAGTGCTTACACACGATATATTATTCGACACCGATACGTGCAAAGACTTCAACGTGATAGATATTGATGTAAATAGAAATGAACACAACAATCTTCTTTCTAGAAAATATTTGTCGCTGGATTTAATCTACTCCCAAACAGAGGACGCTCCTTCACTTACCATCAAAATGCCTAAGGAGCTAATAGATATATTAGACCTTAACATTGTGAACGACA
>JAFZEK010000090.1 GCA_017560705.1 Bacteroidales bacterium
AAAGTAGAAATCTTCTCAAGAACGTTGCGATTAAGCGAGTAAAGAGCAATGCCTAAGCATTAGCTCTTTCGAGCGATAGCAACATCGACGAAGTCAGTATTCCGTAAATCACTTGCAAAGCAATTTTTAGAAGTTGCCTTAATTACATATTCTTGTGTGTGTGTTTAATCTTTGCTAAAGCAGTCGTTTGCAGCCATATATGCTGTAGAGAATGCTATTTGGAGGTTGTAGCCGCCTGTGTCGGCATCTAAATCCAACAGCTCTCCTACTATATATAGCCCTTCCACTATCTTTGATTCCATCGTTTTAGGATTCACTTCTTTGAGGTTCACTCCACCTTGGGTCACTATGGCTTCGTCCCATCCTCGTGTACTCTCTATATGGAATATTATGTTTTTCAACATATTGAGTATCATTTTTCGTTCGTTGGCATTTATCTGATTGAGGCGTTTGTAGTGTTCTATTTTTATATTGCTTAGAGCCAATGGTATCATTTCGGCTGGCAACCATAGTCTTAGTGCATCTTTTAGCACTCTTGTACCGTTTTCATTGAGTTCTCTTATTAGTTTTTTATCCAGGGTTGTAACATCTAGTGCAGGTTTTAAGTCTAGCTTTAGAGTTATGTTTTTACCTTCGTGGACCATTCTTGTTATTAATCTGCTTACGGATAGCACTATAGGACCTGCCACACCATTGGGTGTAAATGTCATTTCGCCGAAGTATTCGCCTATTTTTCCACCGTTTTCATTCATCACTGCTAGTGATACGTTTTTTAGCTGAAAGCCTATAAGCTCTTCAGGTATAGGTTCTTTGGTCACTAGAGGCACTAATGATGGTACTGGCTGCACTATGGTGTGTCCTAGTTGTTTAAGCATTTCATAGCCTTCACCTTCAGAGCCTGTGGATGGATAGGATTTTCCTCCTGTAGCCATTATTACTTTTGGTGCCCGACATAGTGTTTTGTCTTTTAGCTCCACTCCTACCACTCTGCCTTCGGTAGTGGTCACTATTCTAGCTACAGAGGTGTTTTTCAGTATTGTTATGTTTCTGTTTCGCTCTAAATCTTTTATTAGTGCCAGGAAGACATCTAATGATTTTCCGCTTTTTGGGAACACTCTAGAGCCTCTTTCTATATTTAAAGGCACACCTTTTTGTTCAAAGAAAGTCATCAGCTCGGTTGAAAAGAACTTGGAGAAAGCATTTCTCATAAATCTTCCATCGGAACCTAGGTGGGTTATAAAGTCTTTCAGAGGCGAGGTGTTGGTTAGGTTACAACGTCCTTTGCCTGTTATGCGGAGTTTACGTCCTGCTTGGTCCATTTTTTCTATGAGGAGTATTTTTTTATCTTTTTCGGCTGCTACAGTAGCAGCCATAAGTCCTGCTGCTCCTGCTCCTACTATTATTAAGTCGTAATTGGTGTGCATATATATAATGTCAAAAAAAAATGTGTGTATGGTTGTGTGTACTCGGAGTTCTTTTTTTTCTATTTTGAGAAATAAAAAAAGATTAGGGAGAGTTTTTTTTGTGTGCATGATTTCCCTCCCTATCTTTTCAGAATAACCTTTTTTTACAGACGTTTTCTTTTCATTGTCTGTTTATCTTCTTGCTATTATCTAGCTATTGTGTCAATATCTGTAGGATGAACACTTAGGATAGGAATCCTAGAGTGGTGCACTAGCTGCTGAGCATAGGTACCTATAAACAAGGAAGCTAAAAGTTTATCTTGTTCGGTAGTAATTACAATAAGGTCGGCAGCAATAGTTTCGGCATATCCAAGCACTTCATCAGCCATATTGTTAGTTTGCATGAAAACGGATGTGTATGGTATTGATTGTTTTTGTAGGAAAGTTTCGGCTTGTTTCAGGTAGATGTTTACAGTTTGAGAATGGTTAGTATTTTCCACTAAACCAAGCAGATGAATTTCGGAGCCGAAGTATTTAGCCATTTTAGCTGCTACAGGAAGTTTTTGTCGAGAGTTTGTAGTCATATTAAGAGGTACTACAATTTTCTCAAGAGGCTTGTTGAAGTTAAACCCTTCTCTTATAGATAGAGTAGGGCAAGTGGCTTCTTGCACAATACGCACCGCAGTACTACCCATCCAATATTTTTCGAATCCAGAAGCACCGTTAGTACCAATTACAATCATCGAAGCATTATATTTTTCAGCTTCTTCGGCAAGTACAGGGGCTACTTTACCATTAATAATCATAGGCACTATCTTAGTGTCTTTCATTTTTGGTTGGTGTTTTTCTACTAGTTCGTTGAGCTTACCATTAGCAAGGTTTAGCACAGAGCGATTTTGGTCGTCGGAGAACAATAGTTTTTCCTTGCACACCCACACTAAGTGAATATTAGCATGTATGCGATTAGCAATGTCTACTGCTAATTCCAAAGCTACGTATGAGCCTTTTGAAAAATCCGTACCTACTATAATAGTCCTAAGTTTCATATTATATGTTTTTATTTTATGTGTTCTATCAATAACTACAAAAAGCTTATTTTATTTTTCTCTTGCCTTTATTTTTATCTTTTACTTTATCT
>JAFZEK010000091.1 GCA_017560705.1 Bacteroidales bacterium
AACGAATTTGGTTTTGCGTTTTATAAACCTAATAAAGCTAACCCTATTTTAAGTTTAGATTTATCTGCATTGACTAAAATCATAAATAATCAAATAAAGCAATGTTAAAACATTTTAAATACGAATGAATATGCAATATCGAAAAGATTCTTTTATTTTGTTGGCTCTGATACTGACTATACCTTTTCAATCATTAGAAAAAACACCTGTAAATATCTTTAATACAGAAAGATTTAGTCAACTTAATTGGAAAAAGGATTATTCCATTCCTTCCGTATTTCTTCTTAATGGTGAATTTATCGAATATGGTCGAGGATATATTATGCATAAAGATAATTTAGGCAATATAGATTCTCTTCCATTTAAATACAGCTTTGGAAATATTATTTTTTCAAAAATAGATTTCTATAAATTCATGTCTTATAACAATTATATTGGTGATAATAATACTAATGTATCTTACAAAGATGATGATGATGTACAAAAAATATATCATCAATTTGATACAATTCAGCATATTTATAATTACCAAGACGATTATACTAGATTTAGTATTCCCCTAAACGATGAAAATATAAGTAGAGAAGGTTGGCATATTATCAATGAATATTTTGAATCAGATAGTTTAAGAAGAGTTGATATTTATTTCACACTACAGAAAAGAAATAAAAAAACGTATGGATACGAAGAAATTTCTTTTGTTGCTAACTTTCCCATTGCGTGGATGCGTAATAGAAAAGTAATAATGAATGAGGATTTTGAGCACTACAATATTGTATATCAAATTACAACTTTAAAGGATAATTATTATTTAATATCATTAGGTACAACTAAGAAGTATTTTAAAACCATTGGAAACAAGAAAAAAGAAAAACGTTTGAAAAAACAACTTATTCGAAAACATAAAAAAATATATGGGAAAAGGCAATAAAAAATCTATTAAAGGCAACTTCTAAAAATTGCTTTGCAAGTGATTTGTGGAATTTTGCTAGAAAGATTTCTACTTTCTTTTGATTGAGCATAGCGGGCTATGCGATTGAAAAAGAAATAGAAAGATTCCAAGAAAAAACGCAACGTTGCGATTAAGCGAGTAAAGAGCAATGCCCCAGCATTAGCTCTTTCGAGCGATAGCAACATCGACGAAGTCAGTATTCCGTAAATCACTTGCAAAGCAATTTTTAGAAGTTGCCTATAATAAAAAAAGCAACACTCAATAGCATAATGTCCCATGAGTGTTGCTTAAAATTTGTTGGATAAAATTCTATATCTTTTCGATGGAAGTATTATTCAACCATTCCTTTTAATCTCTCTGTAAGAAGAGGAAGAATTTTGTTTACATCACCTACTATTCCAATATCAGCAACGTTGAAGATAGGTGCAAACTTATCTTTGTTTATAGCTACGATAAATTCACTTTCTTCCATACCTGCAAGGTGTTGGATAGCTCCGCTAATACCACAAGCAATGTAAAGGTCTGGGCGAACAGTTTTACCAGTTTGTCCAACTTGGCGGCTGTGATCAATGATACCAGCATCTACACATGCACGAGAAGCTGATACTTGAGCATTAAGTACTTCGGCTAATTCTTCAAGTTTTTTGAAGCCTTCAGCATCACCAACACCACGACCTCCAGAAACTAATATTTTAGCTTCAGAAATATCTATCAAACCTTTGTCTTCTTTTACTGTTTCTACTAAGCGAACGCGGCGAGCTTTAGCTTCATCAAAGTTAATTTTATAGTCAACTATTTCACCTTTGCGTTCAGCGTTTGGAGCAAGTTTTTTCATTACTCCAGGACGTACTGTACTCATTTGAGGACGGTGTTCTTTACAAACGATGGTAGCCATAAGGTTTCCACCAAATGCAGGACGTGTCATAAGAAGTTCTCTTTCTTCTCCAATTTCAAGTTTAGTACAGTCTGCTGTCAAACCGGTATTAATTCTAGCAGACAATCTAGGACCAAGGTCTCTACCTATTGTAGTAGCACCTATCATTAGTATGCTAGGTTTTTGTTCGTTTACAATTTGAGTAATTGCTTGAGTATAAGGTTCTGTTAGATAGTCTTTTAATATGTCATTATCAACTACCAAAACTCTGTCAGCACCTGATTCGATAAGGTGTTGTGCTTTATTTGCTATGTTTTTTCCCAATAAAATAGCAACAACCTTTTCGTTTAATGCATCAGCTAATTCTCTAGCTTTGCCTAACAATTCTAGTGCTACACTTTGTACTACACCTTCACGTTGTTCGCAAAAAACGTAAACATCTTTATATTGTGTTGTATCCATTTTTCTTATAAAATAAAATTAGTAGGTTAGATAATAAATTTTTCTTTTAGCTTGCTAACTATGATACCTACAGCTTGTTCTGCATCTACTTCGTATTGTTCGCCTGCTGGTTTTAAGCTTTTTGGGAATGCTTTAGCTACACTTGTAGGAGATCCTGCTTTTCCTATTTTTTCGTCAGCAACGTCTATTTTATCTGCTCCCCATACTTCTACTTCTTTATTGTATGCTGTAACAATACCATTTACACTCATATAGCGAGCTTTGTACGCTGGTGCTAAAACTGTTACTAAGCAAGGAGCGTCTACTTCTAGCATTTGATAACCTTCTTCAGTTTGTTTGCGAATGGTGAATGTTTTATTACCATCGAATTTCAAACTTTCTAGATAAGATACTTGAGGTAAATCCAAGTGTTCTGCTATTTGTGGTCCTACTTGGGCTGTATCACCGTCAATAGCTTGACGACCTGTTATTATTAAATCGTATTCAATATTGCGAAGAGCTCCTGCCAAAGCATTGGATGTTGCCAAAGTATCTGCACCACCTAGTTTTCGGTCTGTTAATAATATAGCTCTATCTACACCCATAGCCAAAGCTTCTCTAAGAATATCTTCAGCTTGTGGCAATCCCATTGTAATAACTGTTACATGGGCATTATATTGGTCTTTCAATTGAAGTGCAAGTTCCAAACCTCCCTTGTCATCAGGGTTCATAATGCTAGGAACACCTTCACGAATTAGTGTACCTGTTTGAGGATTAATTTTTACCTCTGTAGTATCGGGTACTTGTTTTATACAAACTACTATTTTCATTATTCTCTATCTATCTTTTTGAGTTCTTCTTTTCTAGAATGTATTTTCGCAAGAATTATACGAGCTAGAAAAATATCTTTGTTGAGTGAACTCTGTTATAATAAATTAGTGAGCAGAAGTTTTATTAAAAAGAACTTCAATAATCTCTATTTCTTAAACAATTTACCTGCAATTACCATGCGTTGAACTTCGGAAGTACCTTCGTAAATTTCGGTAATCTTAGCATCACGCATCATGCGTTCAACTGAGTATTCACGAGTGTAGCCATATCCACCATGAAATTGAACTGCTTTTGTTGTTACTTCCATTGCTGTTTCGGCACAGAATAATTTAGCCATAGCAGCATCTACAGAGTATGGAATACCATTATCTTTTTTGTAGTGAGCACTACGAACCAACAAACGAGCAGCTTGAACTTTTGTTTCCAAATCAGCCATTTGGAATTGAGTGTTTTGGAATTGAGAAATGCTGCGTCCAAATTGTTTTCTTTCTTTAGTGTATTTTACAGTTTCATCCATAGCACCTTGAGCAATACCTAGAGCTTGAGCAGCGATACCTATACGACCACCATCCAAAGTTTTCATTGCTATTCCAAATCCACCGCCTACTTTTCCTAGCAAATTATCTTTTGGAATGCGACAGTTTTCGAAGATAAGTTCGGTTGTAGCAGAACCGCGGATACCTAATTTCTTTTCTTTTTTGCCAATAGAAAAGCCTGGAGTGCCTTTTTCTACGATGAAAGCTGATATACCCTTTGTTCCCAAAGATTTGTCGGTCATAGCTATAACTATGTAAACATGAGCGTATCCTCCATTGGTAATGAATATTTTACTTCCGTTCAAAACCCATTCATCACCTTCTAGTACAGCAGTTGTTTGTTGTCCAGCTGCATCTGTACCGGCGTTAGGTTCAGTAAGACCAAATGCACCAATCCATTCACCCGAAGCTAATTTAGGTAGGTATTTCATTTTTTGTTCTTCTGTACCGTTTTCTAAAATAGGAGCAGCACATAATGATGTGTGAGCTGAAAGCACAACTCCAGTTGTTCCACATACTCTAGATAGCTCTTCTACAGCCATTCCATACATCATGTTTGTTCCACCAGCTCCGCCATATTGTGTTGGAATTGGAATTCCCATTAAGCCTATTTTTCCCATTTTTTCAACTGTTTCTATCGGAAAGCGTTCTTGCTCATCGATTTCTGCAGCTAGAGGCTTTACTTCCTTTTCTGCAAATTCGCGTATCATTTGCAGAAAAAGATTCTCTGTTTTTGACAAGTTAAAATCCATAATCTGTATTAGTGTTATTTGTTTTCTGTTTATGTATAAAGAATTATATTATAAACTATTGAATATACGACAAATACATTCAATAGCCTGACTTCTTACGTTATGCAAATATACGTATTTTTATCGAATTAAAACACAGATTATTGTAATATTTTTCTTCTTTCTTTGAAAATGTGTTTTATCGAATGCTTATCTCTTATCAATATCGACTTATGGTAGTGTTATAATCTGTTGGTATTCAAATATTACGAATCTAGATTTATCCTTTTTATCGGAACTCATAAACAACTTCTTTTGGTAGCATCATTTGAAATCTTGCATTGTTGCAAGCTTTGGATATGAAAAGAGTTTTTAGAGGTGTGTCTGTGCAAAATACTTTATTTAGATTTGGATTATTTGTAAGGTCTAAATGTTTTACATTTGTGCCTCTACAGTATAGTTCTTCCAAAAAATGGTTTTCTTTTAAATCCAATGTGTCTATCGGATTGAAGAATACTAGTAATTGTTTTAGCTCTTTATTGTTTGAGATATCTATGCTTTTAATTCTATTTTGACTTACTACGAGTATTCGAAGATCTGTATTGTTGCTTGTGTTTATACTTGATAGTTTTCCACTTATGCATGTGAACTCTTGAAGTTTTGTATTGTATCTCAAATCTACGTTTTGCAAGGGATTGTCGCTACAAATTATAACGGTCAGTTCAGGGCAACCTTTAATGTTTATATTTTTTATTTCATTTTGGTAGCATTCAAGTATTCGTAGCTTTGCATTATTGTTTAGATTCAGTTTTGTAAGTTTGTTGTTTTGGCATTTCAAGATTTCAAGATTTTTGAAATGTTCTATTCCCTTTAGAGATTTCAGTTCAAGGTTGGAACAGTCTAGCATTGTGAGTTCATTGCCTTTTTTTGTAATATACGTATTATTTTCGTTGTCATAATCTATGTAACCATTTTTGTATAGATGGTTGCGAAAATTTTCGTCGGAAATGTTTATAACACTTCTACATGAAATAGAAATTAGACAGAACAAAGATACGAAAAATAAAATCTTTATGATGTTTAGATTATGTTTCATGATTATCTAGGTATGAGAGTATACGAAAAAAAGATATACATTACGTTTCCATAAATGTATATCTTCACAATTACAATTACATTGTAGTCCGTAGGGGATTCGAACCCCTGATTTCAAGAATGAAAATCTTGCGTCCTAACCAGCTAGACGAACGGACCAACTGTTTTTTATTATTATCTTCTTTACCGATGAAAAGAAGCGCAAATTACATAGCATTCACTTTACGCATCAACTTCGATTTCAAGTTAGAAGCTTTGTTTTTATGAATAACTGAACGTTTAGCAAGTTTATCTATGATAGATATCATTTTTGGTAAGCGTTCTACAGCAACTGTCTTTTCTTCCAAAGCTCTAAAATCGCGTAATGCATTACGCATTGTCTTTGCGTAGTATCTATTTTCTATTCTTTTTCTTTCGCTTGAGCGAATTCTCTTCTTTGACGATTTGTGGTTTGCCATTTCTTTATTTTATATTTCTATTGTAGTCCGTAGGGGATTCGAACCCCTGATTTCAAGAATGAAAATCTTGCGTCCTAACCAGCTAGACGAACGGACCAACTGTCTTTGTTTTTCAAGCGAAGCGTTTCTCAGTGTCTCTCTCAAGGTCACTCCCTCGCTCGTTTACGTTTGCAAAATTACTAACTTTTTCCGAATCCACCAAATATTTTTTCGAAAAAAATGATTTTTTTTCTTCGCTTAGTCCGTATCTGCTTGAAAACGAAAACCTAATCTTTTTCCTGTTACAACCTTTTTTCTGTCGAAAGATAGCCTCATTTCTGCTACAGAAACCAATTTTACCTCGTCGTAAGGTGGAGTTAGAAGGTCAAAATTGGTAGAATATGTAATTGCTGATTCAACTATCTCTAATACAGTGTCTTTGGTGATTTTTGCTGTGTTGAAGTTGTTGTAGAGCATACCTAGTTCTCGTTTGCCTTCTACAAAATAATGCTTTTCGTAGTTGATGAATAAGCGACCTATCATGTAGCCTAAGTCATTCTCTCTGTCGTAGATAAAAGAATCTGCCAAAAAATTATACACTTGTATGGTACCACAATAGGAACGATTTGGATCTTCTTTTACGTATGATGTTCTCATTACATCGTGGTCGCGAGAAAATTCAAATACGTTTGTGTGCATAACGAAGATTAGAACATCGCCTGCAAATGTTATCTCAAATTCGAAATCGCCTCGGTCTTTGAATTTAAATTCTATATCTACATTGTCTTTTTTCGCTTGAGCTTGAAAGGCTTCTACTAGTTCTTTTGTACAACTTTTAAACTCGTCGAAGGTTTCTTTTGTTGCGTTGTATACTTTCTTTTTTAGCTCGGCTTTGTTGAAGACTAATTGCTTCAATTCATTTTTTATTTCCATAATCTAAATGGTGTATTTGTTACTATGTTATACTTATTCAGTGATATGTGTGTTTATCTATTCTTTCTAAAATTAATATCGGATAGGAATATTTGCATCTCGCATTCTTTGCAGTTGAATTGTAGACGGTAAATATTTCTATTGTTCTCTAAATATAAATTGGATTGATATTCCTTTGTTACATTGTGTCGTTTCAGGCATTGTCCCATTTCGTACCTTATGCAGTATTTGGTGGTCATAAGTGCCTTGTCCTTGTATTCTTTGGTCTTTTCTAGCCCGTGTTCTAGTACTTTGGCTCCATGCCGTTCGTAGAAACGAGCCGACATATTATTAATAATGTTTTCTCTGTAGCCTACTTCGGCTTTGAAATACGGTTCGTTATTTGTCTCCAAAGTGCAAGGTAATGGCTTGTTGGCTTGTATTCTGATGTTTATTAGTTTATTTATGGCTTTTCTTCGCACATCGTTTATTACGGATGCAGGAAGAAAATATTTTTCAGCTCCGATGATTTCTATCTTGTTGGCATAGAAAGGTGTGTCGCCCATTTTGGATAGTTGTTTTGTCATTTGTTCTTTCACTTTTTCGGGCGAAGTTGAAGGGGTGAGTTCTGTAGATATATGTTCAGAACATTCATTACCGTCTTCATCTTTAATGGTGAGCTTGAAGCCTTCTGATATTGCTGTAAAACTGAGGTCTACACCAATTTTTCTTTCAGAAGATTTGTTGCTTTGTAGTGCTTTCTCAAAGGTGTAATCGTTGTTTCGGAACAGTTCTGTTCCATTTTTTATATTTACAGCTTTGTTTAGCCACACTTTGTTTTTCTCCACTCTGTTTACCAAGAATCCTTCCAACTCGTTGTTTTCGTTGAAGAAACATAGTCCATCGCCTGGCGTTAGTTGGTATTCGCTGTCTATGATTATAGCGTTTCTGTCACTTTTCAGTACTTTGCCAATCTTTTTTCCAAGAGATTTTTGGGTTAGGAACGATGCCATTGGTTGTCTTTCTCTAAGAAAATAATCAGTAAAGCCTCTGTTGAATGTCCTTTCGAGGTCGGGTGTGAAGAATAATTTTGTTTGTCCGCTACTTGATTTTGAATAGTCTTTTTCGTTGGTAAGTATCTCATCTAGCAGCGTTCTGTAGTAGGCTGTCACGTTTTTTACATAGCTTAAATCTTTTAGCCTGCCTTCTATTTTGAGCGATGATATTCCTGCTTTTATCATTTCTCTCAGGTGCTGTGCTCCGCTGAAGTCTTTCAGCGACAAAAGATGTGCGTTGTGCATCAGCTGTTTACCGTCTTCGTTGTATAAATTATATGCCGAACGGCATGGCTGTGAGCAACATCCGCGGTTTCCGCTGTGTTCGTTGAGCGATTGCGACAGGTAGCATTGTCCGCTATAGCACACGCATAATGCTCCTTGCACAAAAGCTTCTAACTCAACGGTTGTGCTTTGTCTTATTGTGTTCATCGCTTCTAATGATAGTTCGCGACCCAATATTACTCGTTGGAAACCTACTTTTTCCAAAAAGGAAATGCGTTGAACATCTATATTGTGTGTTTGAGTGCTTGCATGAAGGGCTATAGGAGGAAGGTCTAGCTC
Organism: Bacteroidales bacterium; assembly: GCA_017560705.1. Lineage (GTDB taxonomy): Bacteria > Bacteroidota > Bacteroidia > Bacteroidales > P3 > HGM05376. The sequence continues at coordinate 8,429 of JAFZEK010000091.1, forward strand.
TAATATGCCTAGGTCTTGAACAATTAATGCGTCTATTCCTATATTATATAGTGTATGTATTAGTTTCTGTATCTCCTCTAGTTCGTGGTCGAATAATAGGGTGTTCAAAGTTACATACACTTTGGATCCAAAAATATGGGCGTAGTTAATGAGGTCTTCAATATCCTGAAGGGAATTGGCAGCTGCTACACGAGCCCCAAAACGTGGCGAGCCTATATATACTGCATCGGCACCGTGGTTTATTGCTTCCTTGCCGTATTCCAAATTTTTTGCAGGAGAAAGTAGTTCAAGCTTTTTCATCGTTCGTTGTGTACTATTGGTTTTGCAAAATTACATCTTTTTTGCCAACAACACGCATTATATCTTCTTATTTTTGTACTTTTGCATTCGCTAATACTGTGTAATATATGGATTATGTATTTGATATTCTAAGAACTACGGATGTGTTTTCGTTTCCAATTATTTCTATTTTAATTGGGGTTGGCTTTATTGTTGGTTTTATAAATACGGTGTCGGGAGGTGCTACAGCCATTAGTTATGCTCTTTTTATGGCTATGGGTATGCCTCTCACTGTGGCTAATGCTACTACACGGCTGGGGGTTACAATGCAGTTCCTTACTTCCACTATAGTATTTGGGAAGAAAGGAATAATAAATAAAACGGATGCTCTAAGGGTTGGTGTTCCGGTTGCTTTGGGTAGTATAGGTGGGGCTATGGTGGCTTGCGAGGTCAATCAAAGAGTATTTGAAATTATAC
>JAFZEK010000092.1 GCA_017560705.1 Bacteroidales bacterium
CTTTCGGAAGAAAAGACATAACGGATATAAAACGATACACTTATTCGGGAATTATTATAGGAATATGCATAATGCTGTGTTTTGCATTCCTATACGCTTTTGGCGGACGTTTCATATCTAGCATTTACACCTCCGACGAGGCTGTCATAAACATCGCCACAAAATTATTCATCATAGTAGCGCTGTTCGAAATATTTGATGGCATACAAGTTACATCTCTTGGAGCCTTACGAGGACTTACCGAAGTAAAACGACCTATGTACTACGCATTTATAAGCTATATTGTTATAGCAATACCCGTAGCATACATCCTAGCTTTCTACTTCGACTTTGGTGCTCAAGGTATTTTGTCCGGCTTCATTTTCGGACTCATATCAGCATCTTTTTTATTTGTAAGACGCTTCCGAAAGGTTGTAAACATCCTATCAGAAAATAATTTATAACACTTCTTGCTTCACAGACGCCATAAGACAATAATAAAACATAGAGAAATTTAGAGGAAAAGAGTATCGATCGCAGCATTTTCATTAGAGTTTTCGTGCATAGAATAAAAGTTTTTAGGATGCACAAAAAACTATAATACAACAATCTAAAGATATGAAATAAAAATATTCTAGCAATATGTCTAATATTCGGAAAAAAGTTTGTACCTTTGCATCCGATTTTGGTCATCAAGAGAATGCAAGTTTTGCATCTCAAGATGTGAAAAGGGAATCAGGTGAGAATCCTGAACAGTCCCGCTGCTGTATGCTCATTAAGAAAACTAAGGCTGCAACAAAAAAGCGAGAATGCCACTGTGTTTTACCCAATAAGACATGGGAAGGCTGCAACCTTGGGGAGTAAGTCAGAAGACCTGCCAACATCATTAAACGAAAGCTTTCGCGGAAAGAGCTTGAAAAGACAGACAATTATAGAAATGTCTTCGAATTTTCACTATTTCAGTACAGAAAGCTATTTTGTAAACGTCAAAATAGTAAATGGAAAATGAAAACAATTAAACAGATAATTGTAATTATCTTATTGTTATTGACACAAAGTGTCGTTGCTCAAGATACACTTAAGCGAGAAATTCTTCGCGAAGTACGTATCATAAGTGGAAAAGTGCCACCATCTGAAGTAATATCACAAACACCTGTTCATGTGGTATCAAATACAGACATCGAACGCATAAACGCTTCTCAATTATCTGACGCATTGCGTGGAATAGGTAGCTTAGTTGTACGCGATTATGGCGGAGTAGGTGGTGTAAAAACTGTATCGGCACGTGGTTTAGGCTCTCAGTTCTCCACTCTTACATTAGATGGTGTAGCTGTAAGCGACTGTCAAAACGGACAAATAGACCTTGGACGCTACATGCTTGAAAACGTAGAATACATAAGTTTTGCTAACGGTAATACCGATAATATATTCCAAACCGCACGCTCTTTTGCTGCAGGCAACGTTATTGACGTACAAAGTAAAGAACCAAAAGTATATAGCGGCAACAAAACAAATATGAAGCTAAAACTTGAAAGTGGCTCTTTTGGACTTATAAATCCTTCCCTATCTATAGACCAACACATTACTGATAGATTTAAAATATCGCTATGGGGAACATATATGCAAAGCGATGGAGACTATCCCTTTACATTATATTACACCAATAGCCGCACAGATAGCAGTTCCCGTGAATATCGGAAAAACTCTGAAGTAAAAATGGGTATTGTAGATATGAATATATTTTACAGACCAGACTCGAAACAAAAACTTACAACAAAAGTACACTAC
>JAFZEK010000093.1 GCA_017560705.1 Bacteroidales bacterium
CGGGTTCTAGGCCTATTATCGTATATCCCCTACTGCCATCCACCTCTATTTTTGTACCATTGTCTTCGTTCACTCCTTCTAATCCATAGGATATTTCCCACTTCGTTTGTTCGGGCAAAGCACTCCAAGCTAATGTAATAGTATTCTTTGTCACATCGGCAGCCATTAGGTTTCTCACCATTTCGCAAGTGACGGTTCGGAAATAGAAAGGTTCAGTCCAACTTCCCGAAACATTACCAGCCACACTACAATAGGGTTTCAGTCTGATAGTGTAGTCATTATTACTATACAATCTAGTTAGGTTAGAAAAGGGAGTAGTCACCCTCATAGTATCCCAATTCGTTGAGCTATTGCCGTAGCCGTATGCCACATCCCATGCCTCGTGGGAACTTGAAGTGTCTACCCAACGTATAGTGGCACTCGTCATTTCCACATCTTCTGCACAAATATTAATAGGAGAATAACAAGGAAGAGAAAGCATTGTAATGTTCCTGTAGTCCCAATAAGAGAAAGCATTAGAGTCGCACACTCTTCTAATTCTCAAATTATAATCGGTGCCGGGCAATAATCCCGTAAGAAGATAATGAGAATTGTCTGGAACAAAGATAGGTTCCGTCCATTCCGTGCTACTAGTTTCCTTATAAGACACTTCGCTGTCCACATAATCATCCCAAGATATTTCTACAGCGTTTGTTCGCACATCCAAGGTCAAGCTATCTAGTCTATTGCAAGTGTTTATACAGTTTTGGAATTTAATATTTCCACGATATTGATAAGAGAATCCATATCCCAAATTGGCTAGCGATATTGGATCATCCGACTCGTAGGACAATCCTCTAATAGAATTACCGGTGCTGTGGTTGCACACATTTACGGAACCTAGCTCACGCCCTGTTTCATCCAACACCGCCACAACGATGTTATCCACTCCGTTGTAGGCAAACATTGAATCCAACAATATTTCTCTCCAGCGATACGATCCAGTGCCGCCAAATGTCACTTCGCCATCGAACACCAACTGCAATTGAGAAATCGGTATCCACAAATTTCGTTGCAAGAACACACTTTCCCTAGTATGCCCCATATATATCTTTATATTTCTAGGTGTTAGGTTCATAACATAAGCCTCTTGGAAGAATATAGCAGTAATATTCATTTCCTCGCCACCCTGTAGAGTATCCAACTCGGACGACAAAAATATCTGCTGACTATAGGAGTAGTTACGATTTGTTCTCAATGGGAATTGATTTGAACTTGTAGTAGAAGTTCCTACAGTTATATAGTCAGGAATCTCACAAGTTCCAGTTCTGAATGTTGAGCGTTGCCATCCCGAAGTATCACCTGGGCTACAAATACTTCTCACATAAATATCATAGTGAGTAAGCTCCAAAAGATTTGTTATAACACAAGGATTGGATGTAGTAAACATATTTATGCCTGTACCCAATTCAAAACCGGAAAGTCCATACTCTATTTGCCAACTAGAGGCAGAGCCCAACTCTGTCCATCCTATAGTGGCAGAAGAAGATGTAGCATAAACGGCTTCTATATCCTGAACCATAGAGCAAGAACCACTCACACACTGAACATTGAATGCAAAACCCGAAGAATTATTAGCACTTCCTGTATAGAAATTAATAGTAAGAGGACCGGTAGTAGATGCAAAAATAAGATTGCTTGCCGACATATCACTTTGGTATATCCTAGTAGTACTCATCGTTCCCACTCCATCATATACTGTTATTCTATCGCCACCGCCAACAGTTTCGTAGCTACCAGTGATGTACACCAAACTATTTTCCGACGAAGGATATACTATAAGAGTAGAGTTTACACGACTTGAATAGTCGCCTGTCAAACCACCATTGTCGTATATCCAACCATTGCACATATACACAGTGTCGGTACCGGAAGTTTGGAAATTATAATACCCCGGGCTACATTCCACGTATGATAGAGACCAATCGCTAGTGTCGCCAGGCCCGCATATCGAACGCACATATACATTATATATAGTATCATTGGATAAATTGTCAAAAACATAAGGATGCGATGTGACACCTGAAACGATAGTACCTTGTCCTAAACTGGGATTTATCGGAGCTACTCCAAAGCACAATTGCCATTCTGTAGCAGCACCCAACTCTTGCCAATCCACTATAATACTATCCGAATGACTTCCGAGGCTCACTACATCGTATGGCTTAGGACACGAGGGCATAACATCTAGCACTATATCATCTATCAAAAATGTTTCAACCTCTGAGGCTTCCATTAGTTTTGTCATAAAAGCAATGTGCCGTCCTTGTCCTGAGTAGGAAGAGAAAGGCACTTCATAGTAGTCCCAACGAGCTTCGTTATTACATATTATAGTATCCACAGCCTCAAAGGATGTTACATCCATAGGATTAGCCATTACCCCCACTATAATATTAGAACGATAGTTAGTATCTTGATAAGCCTTAAAACCTAACTGAATAGTCGACATGTTTATGCCAGAGTCAAGCTCCGCGATGGCAAAATAAGTATAATCTACAACATTATAACTATCACTGCAATACATACGCATAGAGCCACCAATGTTTGCACCGGCACTTATGGAATCTATGTAAGGATAGATATTGCTATAAGTAGAAGCCGAAGAAAAACATGGATGCACAACACCTACTCCGAAACCATAACTGTCAAAATCTTCCGTCCACGGCAAGTTGCTTATAGCCCCACACATAGTCCTGAACACCGCCACCGGACTCCACTCCGTAGCACCTCCCAGACGACAAACACCTTTCACATAAACATCGTAAACAGTATTTTGAGCAAGCCCAGTCAGGGTCAAAGAAGTATTGGTTGTAGTTATCGTTGTAGCTTCAGAACTACCGTGAGTATATCCGTATGGACCATACTCCACAATCCACGAAGAAGAAGAATAGTCGGTCCAACTAATATCCATAGAGATGTCTGTAATATTTTCGATAGTTACGTTTCCGGGTCTCGAACATTCGCCTATCACGTCCACCACAACATTATCAATAAACGGATAATTATATTCCGGACTATCAAGCGATATACGTTTGCTCAAGAAAGCAATGTACGAACCATTTCCACTATAATTTCTCAAGAACACTTCAGCGTCAAACCAACGACCGGCTTGTTGCACATACACCGTGTCTACAGGCTCAAAGGTTTCAATATTATTAGGATCGCTCATTACACCCACTATAATCGAGAACTCCGGATACACAGTGGTGTTCTTATACATTTGGAACTTCACCGATAATGTATCCATACTATATATATTAGTGTTCACCTGAGGCAACACAGCATAGGTGTAGCCTACAGTATTCACATTGTCATAACTATACATATACAACGAAGCCGGATTTGAGCCTAACGGCAAAGAGCCATCATCGTAGTTTTCCGAAGCTATATAAGGATAATTATAAGAGAAAGACGAATAGGTAGTCCAGCAGCTAGGAGCATTCACTACCGTCGCAGTATCAGTATCGTTGAAAGTTTCTATCCATGGCAAAGAGTTTATTGCACCACAAGTAGTGCTGGCAGACACTACCGCATAAGCACTTCCTTGGCTACAATTCGACGACAGTTTTATATCATACTTCGTTGTCGGACTAAGCGATGTTATAGTATAAGTATTCACACCTTGTATTAAACCCACATAAGTCCATGTTGTATCAGCAGCACGTTTGCACTCCAATATCCACTGAGTTTCATCATATCCCGGAACCCACACAATCTTCAACGACGAGCTTTGAGAATCCACAACCGCCACAGAAGGAGCCACACAGTCGGGGTTGTTATCACAATTACCACCTAGCAACAACACATTACATCTATGATTTACACGCGACTTATACTCGTTAAACGAAGATGGATTAGCCGGGTCCGGATTCACATAGTCGTTATAATAGCATATCGACTTATATTCCACACCCGTAGGATGCCCCTTGAAGAAATCATCATAAGTTCCTCTTGCATCAGAGTTATCATCGATGGCAAGCACCAAATTATCTACGCCATTATAAAGAAAAGCATCGTCAAAGTGGAATACATTCAAGCCGTCTCTACAGTTAAGATTACCTGTATACAACAGTTTAAGACTATCCAAAGGAATAAGGCTATTCACATCAGCAAAAACAGAATCGGAAGTATGACCTAAATAGATGGACACATTATTTTTAGAAGAAATGGACCACGTTTGTCTATAATAAAAACCTATTCCTAATATTACTCTAGATCCATGCAACTCATTAGCATCAAATATCTGCTGAGTATACGAATAGTCCGTTCCAGACCTCAGCGGAAAATCATTTCTCAAATCAAAGATTGAAGAATCGCCAATATAGACATTGTTATAGGCTGCAAAGTTTAAAGAGTAACACATCTTAGTGGTAAAACATACAGTATCGGTCCAGTCACTTACCGAACTGCCACCACACACCGATCTTACCCTCACTCTATAATTAGAATTATTATCCAAACCCGAAAGCATTATATATCTCTCGTTTGTAGTCATCACATTCGGACTTTGCCCCTCTTTAGTTATCTCCAACTCATAACTTGCGGGGTAACCATTTATGCCTTCCACCGGTTTCCACGACACAAAAGCCGAAGACACTTCCACCAACGACACCGCCACACTATCCGGTACAGAACACTGCGGAATGAGCGACACCATTACATTGGAAACATACGACTCGCTAGTACCCGAACTGTATGGTGCCATTATAGTTATATATTTACCTTCACCTTGATAGGTATTGAGGTTTACAATCATTTCTTGCCACTCGCCCCTTATGCTAGGAACGACACTCGCCACAGTAGTAAATGTGTTTACATCGTAGGGATTAACCATTACGCCTACCTCTAGATTGGTATTATAGCTAGCCAACGAATTCTTCATCATAAACTTCAACTGCAACGTGTTTACATAGTCTTCGAACTGTGGCAACACCAGATAAGAGTAATGAGCATTATTACCCTTGGTGAAATTCATCGAAATATAATCATTTAGCAGAGTTTGTTTATACGGAGAATTAACACTGTAGTTAGTATACCTCTTCCAACAAGGGTCTATCGCTGCCGCTGAGGAATAACCATCACCCCACGAAGCAAAGTTTTGAACATACGGCAACGAATCATGAGGATAAGGAGGACATGCAGTACAACACTTAGGAAAGACCAACCAAGCACTCTGCTGCTCTTCATCGCACACAGCTTGCACCCAAATATAATAGTCCGTATTCGAAGGCAAGTGACTGATAACATAGTTTGTAGTATTCACTATAGCACTGTCTGTAGCAGCTAATATATTATTCACCGACGACCATTTTACAACATAATGAGAAGCTATATGAACGCTATCGCTCCATTCAATGGTTATATCCGACGATGATATATCCAACACATTAGCATTGTATGGAGCAGGGCAACTTGCATTCACCTCTTGCAACATCAAGTCATCAATGTACATACTATTATCAGCACCACCGGCACACAACAATACAATACGAGTAGCATCACCGGAGTATCCCTCAAAACTTACAGTATGACGATAGCGAGTGTGCGACACCAAAGGACTCACAGTATCTATAGGTATAATATTTGCTACATCCAAAGAATCTGTAAGCAAACCCACTACAATACTACAATGATTAGCTAACGCCAAATAACTAAACGACAATTCTAGCGATGCTATAGAATACCTTTGAGTATCTATTTCGGGCAAAATCACCGCACTATGAGCCGTCTCGTTACTAGAAAAATACAATGACGACGGCCTGCTAAAGCAGACATTTCCACTACACATAGGATAGTTATTGGCCGAAAACCGAGTCCAACAGTCTGGAATAACACTATTACCTGTTCCGTAAGAATCAAAAGTTTCAATATAAGGCAACTTCAGATTATCACACAAAGTTCGGAAGCTAATCTTTTTTCCTCTACTCATTTCGTAAGCATCGCAGTTGGTATAAATATACACATCATATAGTGTATTCGACAACAATTCCGTCAGCTGATAAGCAGTGTCGTAGACTGTAATGCGAGTTCCCGCACCTTGAGTAAATCCCGCAGGACCATACTCCACAGTGTAATTCATCACTCCTCCGGCCTGAAGCCATGACAATTCCACTGATGATTCGGTAATATTTTGAGCCAAAAGTCTAAAAGTATTGGGACACGAAAGCTCATTACGAACAAATTCATAATACCGATTTGCACCGTGCCACGCACTAAAAGAAGTGCCATAATAAGAATTCCTAAGAATAGCAGAATGAGTAGTAGGATGTATTATACAAAAGTCCGTACTAGAAATACCCCAACCTGTTTGATAGCCTGAAACAATACTCGACGGTGCTGTCGGACCATAAACCAAAACTACTTTATTAGAATCCTCATGCAACTGCACCTGCCACATCACATCCGCAACCGATGATAAACTATGATTACGAGCCATCTTATACTCAGCCACAAGAATACGATGAGGAGGCCCACCGTGTATTTCATACTTCACATATCCATTGGCACCCGTTCCTATATCCATAGCTACCCCCGAAATCTTTGGCATAGCGACATTATAATTACTATAGAAAAACGTACCACAATTGTTGGCAGGAACAACCTGCGAACCTAAACGCATAGTACCATTGCTATTTACCGAAAACTGGCTATACACATCCTCCCCTAATATAAAATTAAAGCCGATATTCAGCAATGGTGAGGCTTGGTCATCAACAGAATTACCTATAAGTTCTACAGCACTACTCGTTAATGGTATCCACATAGTACTATCCACTCCAGTACGGAAAGTATAATCCGACAAGTTTTGTGCATGCGTTGTCCACGAAACCAACATAGCCGCAAACAACAATTTTTGTAAAGCTTTCTTCATGGCTAATAGTTTTTTTATTAATAAACTCGTTGCATTCTTTCTAATATAAAACATTGCAAATATACATATTTCCACAATACTATCAAAACGGAAAAGTGTTAAATCCCAACACTACACACTCAACTATCTATAGAGCAAAATATTATACATTAACTCTTTATTACATTATATTTCTCCAATTATCGTTTAACAATATATCAAAACAATTGTTTTCCTACATCGGGGAGGAAAATTCATCTACATCACGAGGAAAATAAAACTATATCGGGGAGGAAAATTCACCTACATCACGAGGAAAATTCCATGCAATAGAGTAAGCTCTTAACCACTTAGCACACAGCAAAAAATCCACAAATCACCGCAACGCAATTTCTAGAAGTTGCCTATAAAAAGAAAATGCACCACTCCTATTAAAGAGTGATGCACTTTCAAGATTATAAAACCGGCTTCGTTAAGCCTTCTAAGTTTTATATTTACTACTTAACAATAAGTTTGCGAGTAGTATTAAAGTCGTTGTTGTAGATGTGTACAAAGTATGCACCCTTAGCCAAGTTGCTTACGTTGATAGTCTTAACCAAAGAACCTTCGCAGTTTATTGTTTCAGTTACTATGATGCGACCATTCATATCAGCAAGAACAAATTCAGCTTCGCCTGTTATGCCGTCTACAGTTACAGTAGCTTCGCTATTAGCAGGGTTAGGATAGATTTGTACTTTTACATTGTCGGCAGAAGCAGTGTTGATACCTTCTCTAGTAGTGCGGAATTGACCCTTAGTAGACCATGCACTGTAAACACCTTCTTGACAGATGCTGCGTACATATACATCGTATGGGAAGTCAGATTCCAAACCAGTGATAGTGTAAACAGGAGTGTTTTCAACTATTATTTTAGTACCGTTGTTTTCAACCACACCTTCTATACCGTAGGAGATTTCCCACTTATTTTGACCGGCAGGAGCAGTCCAAGATATAGTAGCACCTTCGGCAGTAATATCGTTAGCCACAACGTTAGTTACGCCTTCGCA
>JAFZEK010000094.1 GCA_017560705.1 Bacteroidales bacterium
AGGGCGACACTATTTCACGCTTCAGCAACGACATCGTGGAATACGAAGAGAATATTATAAAAGGAATCAGACAGCTCGTTATAGCGTTGATTAATGTGGTATTGTATTTTGCCATGCTACTGTATATCAACTATAAGTTGACTATTTTTGTGCTTTGTCTGTTCCCGATTATAGCCCTTGTGGTGTCGCGTATAACACGTCATTTGAGGCGAAACTCTGTCGCTTTGCAACAAAAAACATCGCACCTCACTTCTCTTATAGAAGAAACCCTTTCGGGACTGAGGATTATTAAAGCATTTACAGCTATAGAATTTACCAACAGCCGTTTCCGTTCCTATAACGAATCATATACTAGGCTGAGGAATAAGGTGTATCGCCGAATAGACCTTGCTTCGCCTGTGAGTGATTTTATGGCAAACTGTATAGTGATGACTATATTGTTGTTTGGTGCTTTCTTGGTGTTTAACAACGATTCCGGATTGTCGCCAGAGCTATTTATAACCTATATAATGCTTTTTGTTTTGCTTATTAATCCGGCTAAGGATATTGCCAACTCTATGTCGTCCATAAAGAAAGGGCGTGCATGTGAAGACCGCTTGGTGGACTATCTGAACATAAAAGAAACGGTGGTGGAAGCTGAAAATCCTATAGCTTTCGATGGATTGAAAAACGCAATAGAATTTGATAATGTTTCTTTTGCCTACAACGGAACTGATATGGTCCTGGATTCCATAAATTTGACTATAGAGAAAGGCAAAACGGTGGCACTGGTAGGTCATTCGGGTTCGGGAAAAAGCACTTTGTTGGATTTGTTGTCGAGGTTTTACAATGTGTCGTCAGGAAGGATACTTTTAGATGGCACTCCTATTGAAAACTACTCTATTGCAAGCCTGAGAAATTCCCTCGGAGTGGTGTCGCAAGAGACTATTTTGTTCAACGATACCGTTTTCAATAACATCTCTTTTGGTTGTCCCAGGGCTGATAGGGATAGCGTAATTCAAGCAGCAAAGATAGCTAACGCTCACGACTTTATAATGCAAATGCCTAATGGCTACGACACAGTGATAGGCGACGGCGGCGATCGCTTGTCGGGTGGTCAGCGTCAGAGGTTGTCCATTGCTAGGGCTGTCCTTAAAAATCCTGACATTGTGATGCTTGATGAAGCCACTTCGGCATTGGATACCGAAAACGAACGCCTAGTGCAAAATGCTATGACCAATATGCTTAAGGGTAGAACGGCTATTGTGGTGGCTCATAGGTTATCCACCGTGGTTAGCGTGGACGAGATAATAGTTTTAGACAAAGGTAGAATAGTGGAAAGGGGTACACACAAGCAGTTGTATGCCAACGTGGGTGGTGTGTATCACAAACTTTGTACTATGCAAAACTTTGAAAATTAATAGATAATATTTTTCTTATGAAATATAAAACAGGAATAGGTTTTGATGTTCACCGTTTGGAAGATGGGTTGCCCTTTTTCTTGGGTGGATTGAAGATAGAACACACCAAAGGTGCTGTTGGACATTCGGATGCCGATGTGCTTATACATGCTATATGCGATGCCTTGTTGGGTGCCGCTAATTTGGGCGATATTGGTAAGCTTTTTCCCGATACTGATATGAAATACAAGGGTATAGACTCTAAATTGCTTTTGGAAGAAACATGTCGTGTGGTGAGGGCAAAAGGTTATGTTATAGAAAATATTGATAGTATAGTGTGTTTGCAAAAACCAAAGATAGCTCCTTACATAGAGTCGATGAAGCAAACTTTGGCTTGTGTGATGGATTTGGACGAGGACGATGTGTCGGTGAAAGCTACTACTACCGAGCGACTTGGTTTCGAGGGTAGGGAAGAGGGTGTAAGTGCTTATGCTACAGTCTTGATAAGAAGAGATTAAATACAGTATAACTGAAAAAAACTAGAGATATGAAGCGAGGTTTTGGAAGTGACAATCATTCGGGTGTATGTGCTGAAGTTTTGGAAGCTCTTAAAGATGTGAATGAGCTGCATGCCATGGCTTATGGCGAAGATGAATATTCCGAAGAAGTAGAGAAAATATTTAAGCAACAGTTTGGTGCTGATGCTTCGGCGTATTTTGTTTTTAATGGAACGGGTGCCAATGTTCTTTGCTTGGATGCAATGACTAGGAGTCATCATGCCATAGTGTGTGCCGACACTGCTCATATTCATGTGGACGAATGTGGTGCTCCTCAGCGCATAATCGGTGCCAAGCTGCTTACAGTGAAAACTCCGGACGGAAAACTGACACCGGAGCTGGTGAAAACTCAGCTTCATGGCTTTGGTTTTCAACATCATTCACAGCCCAAGGTTATATCCATAGCTCAGCCTACAGAGTTGGGTACGCTATACACCATTGACGAGATAAAACAGCTTGCTTCCTTGGCTCACCAATATGATATGTATTTGCATATTGATGGTGCTAGGCTTGCCAATGCTGCCGTGGCTCTAGGTTGCTCTTTCAAAGAAATGATCACCGATGCCGGTGTGGATGCTCTTTCTTTTGGTGGAACAAAGAACGGTCTTATGCTTGGCGAAGCTGTAGTGTTAATTAATCCTAAGCTGAACGAAGATTTCCTTTATCGCAGAAAACAAGCTATGCAGCTGTGTTCTAAAATGAGATTTATTGCAGCTCAGTTTAAAGTGTATTTTGAAAAAAATCTTTGGAAAACCAACGCCACTCATGCCAACAAAATGGCGAAAATGCTATACGAAAAAATAAAAGATATAGACGGGGTAGAAGTGGTGTATTCGGTGGATGTGAACGGAGTGTTTGTGAGACTGCCTAGGGAAGTGTGGAAGGCATTGCAAAATGAATATTTCTTCTACGACTGGGACGAAGACGACAATGTAGTGCGTTTTATGTGTAGCTTCGACACCACCGAAAGTGACATTATTTCGTTTGTAGATACACTGAAAAAGCTTTTAAGCGACAGAAAATAAGAATAAAAATCATAGTGAAAATAGGTTTTTGGGTGAAAGAAAGCTTTGCTGAATCTTTTTGAAAATCAATTTGTTGCTAAAAAGTAGGTAAAAAATATGGGAAAAAATTTGGTGGGTTTGTAAAAAAGTAGTAATTTTGCACCCGATTTCAACGATAGGTATGTTGAATGGTCCCTTAGCTCAGCTGGTTAGAGCACCTGACTCATAATCAGGGGGTCCTTGGTTCGAGCCCAAGAGGGACCACCCTAAAGTTAAAAAAATTTTTGTTCATGGTAGGCACTGGTGATTTAATTACCAGTGTTTTTTTATTTTCGAGTTTTTGCTCCGCAGACAAAAGACTAAGGACGAAAAGTCAAAAGTCAAAAGGGGCTACCGCATTATCAAATATTA
>JAFZEK010000095.1 GCA_017560705.1 Bacteroidales bacterium
ACAGTAAGCGTATGGAGACAACCCCGGATACTTATCCGCCATAGGATCCACACTAAGCCACCCCGTCATCAAATCCGAATCATAATACCGTGCTCCGAAGTAGGAAAAGCCTGTCTCTGAGTCTCTTTCTTTCCCGGTAAAGCAAACCCTGTGAGTTTGTGATAGCGTTTCCGCAGGAATTTGCATGGTTAACGAAGTGCTAACGTAGTGATAATGCAAAAGCGGAGAACAAAGAAAAAAGCAATCTGAAGCCCTAAAACCACTATTTTTCACATAGTTATAGTGTGTTTCTTGGCTGTATTTCGGGGTTGTATTTGTGTTTGGTTGTAGCATAATTAATCTCTCTATTTTTTCGAATAAACTTCAATAGTCATACATTTATTTTCTAAATTATCTATATAATAATCAAGAACAATATCTACATCTTCCGAAATAAATGTAATAACTCCATTATTTTCAAGATTAAATGGAAAACAAATATTCTGAAACGACAATGAATTCACCTTAAATAATCCACAATATTGAGAATATGGCCATATAGCAACATACAGTGAATAATCCTTTTTTATATTATCTTGAATAAATTCCCATTGACCCTGTTTATCGTCAAATAAAAAATGCTTCACATTTTTACTACTTGCTCGTTTTTTTTCTGAATTTAATATTTCATCAGACTTTTCCAATGAAATTATTCCATCTTCGATTTCATTTTTATCAAAATGCATGTTTGAAAGAATGTTTTTATACGACGTTAGGTAACGCCCTTTTCCAACTATTTTTCGTTTGCTTATACTTATGTTCTCCATAATTTAGTTTTTGTTTTTTACCGGCAGAAAAAAATATTATCCAACCACCTCTCTAAATTTACCATCAGTATTTTCAACTTTATAGATATATATCGTATCTTGCGAGGCAATACTATCAATACTGTGTATCAGTGGCATTTGTCCATCTTTTCTATAATATTCTCCATCATGTTCTTTCATTAGTTTGGGTGAATATTGTAACTGCAATAATTTGCGTTGAAAAAAGATTAAATAATCATAGCAGGCAAAATCGAAGGTCGACAAATCACATTCCGAAAAAACAGCTTCTACATTCGAATCTCGAAAATTATTGGCAAAACACACCAATTCTCCAACAGAATCGATATAAACAAAGCCATTTGTTATAAACTGCATATCGGCAATTGCAATTTTGCTGTGCAATTCAAATTCAACATATCGGGTTTTATGATAGTTATACCTACACACAATACCTATTATTATCGCAACTGCTACTACCGAAAACAACAACAGTTTTATTCTTATTCCTTTTCTGTTTTTCATCATCATCCCTCCTATTATGTATCACAATTCATTAGATATGTATATTCTTCGTCCTCTTACAATACAATCTACATATTGAAAGAAGAAATTTAATTTGTTTTTAAACATAAACATCCATGAATTAGTTATATTCCCAAGTGTTATCCTATGATTGTTTTTGATATTAGAAAACACAAATTCAATACAAATAGTATCATGTGAATTATATTCTATCAGCGGATAAGAATATCTATAGAAAAATGATATTTTTTCTTGCAATATCGGATACTGATTATATGGGTAAGAAAATGAAGCAACAGATACTTGGCTTAGCTCATAATCTGCCCTACAATGATGCGGAAACAATATTGAGTCATTTTTCTTATTTACAAATAAATCAGCACAAGGATAATCAATATGCATACAAGCAAAATTAGTATTAGATACAACATCTAAGAATATGGAATCTATATCATTATTATAAATATCACTATTCAGAACAATAAAAAAAGTATTATCCTTTAACTGCATTGCCAATAATAATGTATCATCACAAGTCCCTTGACTAATAATATTTCCTATCAAAGTACTAGAATCGTCAATTAATACAGTATCCGCAAAAATATCAATCGAAGTATTCTTTTGAGAATAAACTATATTATATGATATAAAAACTAATATGAATAAATGTATTTTTCTCATAACTAGAACATATCTTTCTTTTGTATTATTTTTTTATTGACAACAACTAAAATCCTCCTCTTCAAAAGGACTGTTTATCCGAAATCGATAATTATATGATATAGTCATCGAAAATACATGTTTATTCTTTTTCGTTTTTTCAGGATATACCAAAAAAGCATTTTTTAATTTTTCTCGGAGAAAATTTTGGAAAAATATTGCCCGCGGCGAAAGTATAGGTTTTCCAATCGAATCATAACAAAATTCAATAACTCTCGGCTCTCTATCAACAATACTTTTGATATTAATACTGTCGATGCTCATTGTGTCTTTCTTTAATTTACATTCAAAAGAAATATATCCGTCAAAACTGAATCCGATTGTCGCATCAATAATATTTAAATTGATAGGTTTACCTAATGAATCACATATAATTGGGAATCCATACATATCTGCCTTATTTTGAGCTTCAATATACGAAGGATATTGACCAAAAACTCTACAAGTTATAATACACATTGTAAATAGGAATAATATTTTCTTCATCTTATAAGCAATTATAAATTAGACAATAATGTATTTTTCACATCACCCTGTATATAATGATAAGCTTTATACTATCAGCAATATTTTCATATTTATTATCGGTTTTTCGGTTTGCAAAGTTACATATTTATTTCGACATAATAGATGCTTGTTCCAACTTTTTGTACGAAACATTTTTCCATCAGGCGGAAAATTCTTACACATCGCCTATCGGCAGTAGGCATAAGTTTTTTTCCTCAAAAAATATTTTGCCAATACAAAATAAAAGTGTACTTTTGCATAGCTTTTGGAATGGCTACTGTCTTTGGAAAAACAAGCTATTCCAAAGGATAATAAGACACTCTCCTTTGCCCGAAAAAAGCATTGGAAGAATAAAAGATAATTTGAAACAAAAAACTTTTTTTTGCACAATGATACAAGAATCGGAATTAGTACTTGCTCAGGATGGTAGCTTATACCACCTACACCTGAAAGGCGAACAGATAGCAGACAACGTAATACTAGTGGGCGACCCACAACGCGTGGATTTCTTCAAACCATTCTTTAGCCATATAGAGCAAGAGACCACCAACAGAGAAATACACTCCATAACAGGCGAATGCAAAGGCAAACGCCTAACAGTGTTATCCACCGGAATGGGCACCGACAATATAGATATAATAATAAACGAGCTAGATGCCGCCGTGAATATGGACCTTGAAAAACGCACAGCCAAAAGCAGTCATCGAAGACTGAATTTCATACGCATAGGCACTTCGGGTGCGTTGCACTCCGAAATACCTGTAGGCAGCATAGTGGCATCGGAGTACGCCATTGGCCTCGACGGACTTTTGAACTTCTACAAACACAATTCCTCTCTTTTTGAAGAAGACATGACAGAAGCCTTTTGCCAACATGCCAAACTTGCTTCGTGCTTTGCCAAGCCCTACATAGCCCAATGCGACAACAAGCTGATGGAAAAACTAGCTTTCGACTGTCACAAAGGTATAACAGCTACCGCACCGGGCTTCTACGCCCCTCAAGGACGATGGCTAACCATAGAGCCTGCCATCGACGATATTAATGGCATTCTTACCTCGTTCGAATACAAAACAAACAAGATTCTAAACTTCGAGATGGAAACATCGGCAATATATGGACTATCCAAAGTGCTTGGACACAATGCCCTTACACTTTGCCTTATAATTGCCAACCGCCAAAGCGGCACTTTCCTAAACGACTACAAAGATAAGATGAAAGCCCTAATAGAACAAGTGCTGGAAAGACTGAGCCAAATGTAAAAGAAAAGGAAAAGAGCAGATATGATACACTGTATATCACATCTGCTCTTTTTTTTATATATTCCCCACACACTGTTCTTTAGCGTCAACAGAAGAGGAGAATAAGCAGCTGAGCCGAGAGCACCCTCAAGAACATAGTAAGCGGATACACTGTAGCGTAGCTTACAGCAGGAGCATCGTTGCCGGCAGTAGCATTGCTGTAGGCCAAAGCAGGAGGGTCTGTAGTGGATCCTGAAAGCAAGCCCATAAGCGTAAAGTAGTTAATCTTAAAGAACACTCTACCCACAATGCCAATAATAAGCAACGGCAAGAAGGATATTATAAAGCCATAAAGCATCCATTGCAAACCGCCCTTATATATAATAGTATCCACAAAACCATTGCCAGCACCAATACCCACACACGCCAAAAATATCGTTATCCCAATCTCGCGAAGCATAAGATTAGAGCTTATAGTGTTGTAGGTTATCAGTTTATACTTATATCCGAAACGAGAAATCAATATAGCCACAATAAGAGGACCACCAGCCAAACCAAGTTTTACAGGCTGAGGAATACCCGGGAACATAATAGGTATGCTTCCGGCAAAGACACCTAAGAATATTCCAAGAAATAAAGTTACAAGATTAGGCTCGTTAAGTCGCTTCATACTGTTGCCTAATATTTCTTCCACTTTCTTCACATCCTCTTCGCCGCCTACCACAGTAAGCCTATCGCCCAACTGAAGAATAAGATTAGGACGAGCCACCAAATCGATACCCGAACGATTGATACGTGATATATTTATGTGATATTGTTTTCTAAGATTTAATTCACCTAAGCGTTTACCATTCAGCTCACTCTTAGTAACTATAATTCTGCGAGATATCAAACTTTTGTCCAGCTTATACCATTCTTCGGGCTTCATAGATATGGTGCAACCTATTACCGCCGAAATTATCTCAATATCAGAGTTCACAGTTACGATAAACACCTTATCGCCCTTGTTCAAAACAGTGTTGGACGAAGCAATCTCCATCGTACCATCAGTGTGCAACACTCTGCTTATCACCAATTCACTATGGATAAGAAGCTTAGCCACTTCCGCCACAGTATGCCCAAAAATGGCAGGATTTTGCACCTCCAAGCTAAAGAGATTAGCCTGGTTAGCAGTGCTCTGATCCAATGCTTCAAGTTCGTTTTTCTCTTTATTGAAGTTTACACGGAAAATGTATCGCACACATATAATAGCCAAAATAATACCCACCACACCAAGCGGATAACAAACGGCATAACCCAAAGCGATAGTATTGTCGGTGCTTCCCGTCATATCGGAAAAAGCAGTTTGAGCAGCCCCAAGACCGGGTGTGTTTGTAACGGCACCCGAAAGTATACCTACCATTGTTTCCATTGGAATATTGGTAATAAAATGGATAGCAATAGTAATAAGCACACCTAGCAGCACTACACCAGATGCCAAAAGGTTAAGAGTTATGCCCCCTTGCTTGAAAGATGAAAAGAAACCTGGACCCACTTGCATACCTATGGAGAAAACAAAAAGTATAAGCCCAAACTCTTTCATAAAGTGCATAACCTCTGTATCCATCGTTATGCCAAAATGCCCCATAAGGATACCCACAAAAAGCACAAAAGTAATGCCTAGGGAAATACCAAAAATCTTAATTCGGCCCAACAAGATACCACAAACGATACATATAGATAAAAGCATGACGCTGTGGCCTATACCTGTGCCAAATATTAATTCATTGAACCAATTCATATAATTTCTATCTCGATAAAAAACGTTTTTAGTTGTGCAAAGATACGAAAATATTATTGTTTGTCAAAAAACGTTTTCGCAGCTGTTTTTGTTCACCAATCCGCACTACATCATTAACACTTGTATATAAATAGAATACAACTCCAAAACCTCCACCAAAAGAGGGTAAAAACACAGCTTCTCGTCCCTACAAACATACAATAAATAGTGCTATTTTGGGGCTTTCATCGGAAAATAGACACATAATATTATGCAGTTTTAATTATATTTTCGATTCAACGCTCTACTATGGTGAACACTAAGAAATTAAGGCATACAACAGTAAACGCAATACACTCTCCGCCGACGATGTTTAGACACTTCTAAAAATTGCTTTGCGAGTGATTTACGGAATTTTCTTGAGAAGATTTCTACTTTCTTTTGCCCCATCATAGCGGGCTATGCGACCACAAAAGAAATAGAAAGATTTCAAGAAAAAACGTAAACGTTGCGAGTAAGCGAGTAAAAAGCAATGCCTCAGCATTAACTCTTTCGAGCGATAGCAACATCGACGAAGTCAACCACGCAAAAGTTCTTTTATTTCATGATAATATTTCTTAGAACGTGGAATTTTTAGAAGTTGCCTTTAAGAATCCACCACAAAGAAAACCTACATTCCGCTCCAAAAGCAAGGAGAATTTGCTACCACTTCGCCAGCCTTTTTTCTGGCAACTTCGCCACTCATAAAGCGAGGACTAATGTTAAAGAAAATACGCAATAGTTAAACGCCAAACCTACCTACCATGAATAGAAGTCGAAAGCTCCATGTTTTCATCACAAAAGTATGGGATTTTCATCACGAGAAAAGCATACTTAAATCACGAGGAAACCCGGGTTTCATCACGAAAGCAGTATACTTTCATCGCGAGAACACCCGGGTTTGCTCCACCAAGCACCATAACACGAAAAACGTGCAAAAGAACCAACCTTAATTATCAAACACTTAGAACAACATCTCTCGCAGACTTCGATATAAGCACTCTCACACGAAAAAATGAAAATATACGCCATTCTCCGTGTTAAATCCAGCACTGTTAATATATCGAAGTTTTAGCATTTCGGTTAAAAAAGAGAAGAATCCACAACCGCCGTACTACAAAAAGTCCTTTCCTACCATTCAAGAACCTATTGCCTACCGCCATGCCATTTCCCCCGAAAGGGGGGTAAAAAGAACAGAAACACCCATGGAAAAAAGCAAATAAACGAAAGGAAGTAAACCATAGAATACTAAGCAGTTGCAACGGATAAGTATTTTTTTGAAAGCAAACCACCACAAAAGTTTTGCCAAGTGGTATAAAATACGTATCTTTGCAGTCCGTTTTGAAACAAAAAGTAACAAAGATATGCAAGAAAAGTACTCTATAGGAATAGATATAGGTGGCACAAACACCGATATAGGCTTGGTGAACAGCGAAGGAAAGATAGTGGCACGCACCAATTTTTCCACCGCCGAGCATAGCAATTTCGATATATACATTGCAACAATATCCCAAAAGATAAAAGAGCTTTTGAAGCAAAACTCTATCGACGAGATAGAGGGCGTTGGCGTTGGAGCTCCCAACGGCAACTACTACACTGGCTGCATAGACAATGCTCCGAACCTACATTTTGGTGGCAATCTACATGTTAAGGAGGAACTAGAGAGAGCTCTTTCGGTACCCGTAGTGCTTAGTAACGACGCTAACGCTGCCGCCTACGGCGAATTTGTGTACGGCGGAGGAAAAGGCATGAAGGACTTTTTGATGGTTACGGTAGGCACCGGAGTAGGTAGCGGCTTTGTGGTGGACGGCAAACTAGTGCACGGCTACACTGGAGCAGCCGGCGAACTTGGTCATAGCATATTAATTCCCGAAGGTCGTGCATGTTCGTGTGGCAGAAAAGG
>JAFZEK010000096.1 GCA_017560705.1 Bacteroidales bacterium
AATTATAGGCAACTTCTAAAAATTCCACGTTTCGGATAAACAAAAGAGTGTGAGTGTTCTTTGAAACTTTTGCGTGCTTTGTGTTTTTTGCCGAAATCTTTCTATTTCTTTGGGGTCGCATATCCCGCTATGATGAGTCAAAAGAAAGTAGAAATCTTCTCAAGAACGTTGCGATTAAGCAAGTAAAGAAGCAATGCCTAAGCATTAGCTCTTTCGAGCGATAGCAACATCGACGAAGTCAACGCACGCAAAAGTTTAAAGACTAATTCCTATATATTATAGAAACGTGGAATTTTTAGATATTGCCTTAAATCTTGTCGATGTCGTTTTCCTCTTTTTTACTTTGTAAATACCATAGACTGTGAGTCTTATAGCTTTATTGTTGCATGGTTTTGTATCTCTGGATAAATCCATTGTTTTACTTTGTAGGAGAGGTAGGCAGTGGCAACTCCCATAATTATTCCAATAAACACATCTGAAGGGTAGTGAACACCTAAGTACATTCTGGAGAAGGCTACAGTGCTAGCCCAAATGAAAGCTGGAACTGCTATGTGCCATTTTGGGAATTGCAAGCTTAAAGATGTGGCGAGGTTGAATGCTGAGGAGGTGTGTCCTGAAGGGAAAGAGAATGACGTTTCGTGTGCCAATGGGGTAAGTATGTCGGGGTAAGTGTCGTAGGGTCTTGGTCGCTTGAAAATATTTTTTGTTCCATAGTTGGATACCATGGAGATTAGTAGTCCGCTTCCGATTTGAATGCCTGCCATGGTAATGTTTTTGTTGGCTGAAGCTATTCCTGCCGATATTAGTCCTATGGGAATAGCAGGAGATACAATGTATACGGAGTTGCTTACGCTTTCCATTGTTTTGTTCATGAATGGGCTGCGGGTGTTTTCTAGTCTTCTAAGGGTTTCTAAATCGAAATTTTGGCAGTTGCTGACTATGGGAGAAAAAGATAAGAATGCAGTCAGTGTTATTATCCAAGATACTTTCATGTGTGCGTAAGTGTTGTTATAAAGTAAAGGCAACTTCTAAAAAAAATCATGTTCGGATTAAGTTTCTGTACTAGTTAGAACTTTTCACCAGCAAGGTAATTTTTCAGAAGTTGCCTAAAAGAATTTTCAATTCTTTCTACAGAAAATTCTTTTACTATTATTGTCTAAGGCAACTTCTAAAAAATGCTTTGTAAGTGATTTGCGTTTCGTAATAACATTCCATAGAACGTGGAATTTTTAGAAATTGCCTAAAATGTATTAGTTTCTATTCAATGCGTTCAAGTCTTTGAAAGCAACCAAAAGGCGTTTTACGATGCTTTCTTCACCTTTGCGAAGCCAAGCACGAGGGTCGTAGTATTTTTTATTAGGTTTGTCATCGCCTTCAGGGTTACCTATCTGAGCTTGAAGATATGCTTCTTTAGCTTTGTAGTATCCCATTACGCCTTCCCACATAGCCCATTGAGTGTCTGTGTCTATGTTCATTTTTACAACGCCATATTGTAGAGCTTCGGCTATTTTTTCAGGTTCAGAGCCTGAACCGCCATGGAATACGAAACTTACAGGGTTCACTTCGGTGTTGAATTTCTTTTGGATGTATTCTTGCGAGTTGTGAAGAATGATAGGTTCAAGTTTTACATTACCAGGTTTGTATACACCGTGAACGTTGCCAAAAGAAGCAGCTATAGTAAAACGTTTGCTTATTTTGGATAGTTCTTCGTAGGCGTATGCTACATCTTCGGGTTGAGTGTAAAGACGAGAAGAGTCGATACCAGTGTTGTCTACACCGTCTTCTTCGCCGCCTGTTATACCTAATTCTATTTCCAAAGTCATGCCTATTTTGTCCATGCGAGCAAGATATTTCTTGCATATTTCGATATTCTCTTTCAAAGGTTCTTCTGAAAGGTCAAGCATGTGAGAACTGAAAAGAGGCTTGCCATGAGCTGCGAAGAATTTTTCGCCTTCGTCCAAAAGAGCATCTATCCAAGGTAACAATTTTTTTGCAGCATGGTCTGTGTGGATTACTACAGGTATGCCATAAAGTTCAGCCATTTGGTGGATGTGCATAGCACCAGATACGGCACCGGCTATAGCGGCTTCAGTGCTAGGCAATGATTTGCCGGCATAGAATATAGCACCACCGTTGGAAAATTGTACCATAACAGGAGAATTTGCTTCTTTGGCAGCTTCCATTACTGCGTTGGCAGAGTCGGTTCCAACAACGTTTACAGCTGGCAAAGCAAAATGATTTGCCTTTGCAATGCGGAATAGTTCCTGCAAATTATCGCCCCAAACAACGCCTGCTGGGATTTTGTCCATGATTTTTTCTGACATATTATATCGTTTTTAATTAATTATTAGTCTATTATATGGTTTTTCGTATTTACTATTCAAAGAACAAAGGTAATAAGTTTTTGTTGGATAAACAATTTTTATTAGCTAAAAATAAATTATGTATAAAAAAGTTGGGATAAATGCTTGTCAAGTCAGAAAAAACTAGTAACTTTGCACAAAATAAGATATACTATGCGAGTTCATTTTATAGCTATAGGTGGCAGTGCTATGCACAATTTGGCTATTGCCTTACACCTTAAAGGATACAATGTTACAGGGTCTGATGATGAAATTTTCGACCCGGCGAAGTCTAGATTGGAAAGATACGGATTGTTGCCAAAATTTATTGGTTGGAATCCTAATAATATAACTTCAGACTTAGATGCTGTTATTTTGGGTATGCATGCAAGAGTTGATAACCCCGAATTATTGCGAGCCAAAGAGCTTGGCATAAAGATATTTTCATATCCCGAGTATCTTTATGAGCAGTCTAAGCACAAAAAACGTGTAGTGATTGGTGGTAGTCATGGCAAAACTACTATTACGGCTATGGTGCTACATGTGTTGCAATGTGCGGGTATAAAAACTGATTATATGGTTGGTGCTCAGTTGGAAGGCTTTGATGTGATGGTAAAACTTTCCGAAGATGCCGATATTATGGTGTTAGAAGGTGATGAGTATCTTACTTCGCCCATAGATAGGAGGCCGAAGTTTCACCTATATAAGCCGGATATTGCTCTTATTAGTGGCATTGCTTGGGATCATATTAATGTGTTTCCAACATTTGATATATATAAGGAGCAGTTTATGCAGTTTGCTAATCTCATTACACACAATGGTGCATTAGTGTATTGTGCTGATGATGCAAACGTGAAAGAGATTGGGCTAAAAGTGCGTAATGATGTAAAAGCTGTGGCATACGATGTGCCAAAATTTGTTATTGAAAATGGAGTAACTAAGATAATAGTAGGCGATAGGAAAGTAGAGTTGCAGGTCTTTGGCCGTCATAATTTATTGAATCTTATGGGTGCTAAGAATGTGTGCAATTTGTTAGGTGTTAGCGACGATGTGTTTTACCAATCTATAAAAACATTCAAAGGCGCGTCTAAGAGACTAGAATTGGTGAAGGCCAACGATAGATCATCGGTTTACAAAGACTTTGCTCATTCCCCATCCAAGGTGAATGCTACTATTGCAGCTATGAAGGAACAATATTTGAATCGTAAGCTAGTGGCATGTGTGGAATTGCATACTTTTAGTAGTCTTACTGATGCGTTTCTTTCTCAATACAGTGGTAGTATGGATGTTGCCGACGAAGCATTGGTGTATTTTAATCCTCATGCCATAGAGCATAAAAAATTGCCACCGCTAGATTCGGAAAAGGTGCGTGCAGCTTTTGCCAACGATAAGATAAAAGTATATACAAATTCTGCGGAATTGATGAATGATATTATTGCAAGAAACTGGAACGACAGTAATTTGTTATTAATGAGTTCGGGTAATTTCGATGGAATAGATTTTAATAAACTAGCTGATAAACTGATAAAATAAAGAATATATATGAAATTAAAAGTAGGCGACAAGGTAAAGTTTCTAAATCAAACAGGAGGCGGAATAGTTACTAAAATAGTTTCGTCGCAAATAGTTAATGTGTCGGATGAAACTGGTTTTGATATTCCTACACTGATAAAAGATTTGATAAAAGTGGAACCAATGGAAGGGGCCGGCAAGCTGTTTGAGCAAGCTGTTCCTGCTACAGTTGCTGTAAAAGAAACGGAAACTCATTATTCTTTAAATGATAGCGACGAAGAAGTGTTGTCGGCTTTACGACCAATTCATGAGTCGAGAAATATTGACCGTGGTGTGTATTTAGCATTTGTTCCTCATGAACAACGCTGGCTTATAACAGGCGACATGGATGTGTATGTCATAAACCGCACTCCTCATACTTTCTTAGTAAGTATTTTCTTGCAAAGAGATTTGGCATTTGAAGGTATTGATTATTGTGCTATTCCTCCTGAAAACAAGATGTATTTGGCTACGATAGATAGAGATAGCATAGATACGTGGTCACGTGGAGTGGTGCAAGGATTGTTTCATTATGACAAAGCTGAGGCAATCTTGAATACTGTGTCGGCAGATTTTAAGGTGAAGGGTTCAAGGTTCTATAAAGAAGAAAGTTATGTGGAAACTGCATGCATTAGTGCAAAAGCTTTGTTGGTATCGCTAGTAAAGCTTAGTGATGTAAAATCGGTAGTGACTGTAGATGTAAAGAAGAATACAATACCTCAAGATAAAGACGAAGAGTCAAATAAGGTTATTGTAAGAAAAGCCAAAGTTGTAAACTCTGATAATGTGCTAGAGCAATACTTTATAGAGCCAAATGTAGCAGAGGTAGATTTGCATATAGAAGCATTTTGCCCTAATTGTAACGAACTAGATGACCACTCGAAGTTTGAGATTCAAATGAATTTCTTTCTAAAGTGCTTGAATGATGCTATAGTGCATAGGGTGCAAAAAGTGATATTTATACATGGTGTAGGCTCGGGAGTACTTAAGAATGAAATAATAAAGGAACTTAAGAAATACAAAGGCTTACATTATTTTGATGCTTCAATGGCTAAATATGGAGTAGGTGCTACCGAGGTATATTTTAGTCAAAATATCGCTTTATTATAGTCAATATTGTAAATATTTTGGTACATGACACAGCAGGTGAAGAAATTACTGGTAATAGATAAAGATGCCGCAGTAAGAACAAGCTTAAAGGAAATTCTAGAATACGAATCATATAAAGTTGATGTAGAAAAAGATACTGAATCGGCATTCAAAAAAATATGCAAGGGTGGTTATGACTTGATAATGTCAGAACTACAAATGCCAGGAATGAATGGAGTTACATTGCTACAAAAATTAAGAGAGCAAGATAATTATGTGCCATTCATTGTGTTTGTGAAAGAAGTGGATTTGGACGAGATTGTCAGCATAATGAAGAATGGTGCAAACAATGTGTTGCAGAAACCACTAAATTTGAACAAACTGATTACTTCTATTAGGCAAATTTTGGAAGAAAATAAAACTGAATCACGCAACTCTCGTTCTAGTAAGAAATGTGAGAGTTTGCCTGATCCTATTACCGAACCAAAAAATATTACGCCAATTATAGGTAATTCTGAAGCTATGAGACATATTTTGCAGATGGTCGATAGATTAGCTCTTACAACTGAAAAGGTTATTATTCTTGGCGAAAACGGAACAGGAAAAGAGTTAGTGGCTCGTAGGATTCATGAGTATAGCAGGCGAAGGGATAAACCTTTTGTAGCTGTAAACTGTGCTGCTATACCGCTAGAACTGATAGAAAGTCAGCTATTCGGACATGAAAAGGGCTCTTTTACTTCTGCCATAAAGATGCACAAAGGAGATTTTGAAAAGGCAAGTGGCGGAACTTTATTCCTTGATGAAATAGGCGATATGAGTTTGGCAGCACAAGCTAAAATACTAAGAGCATTGCAAGAAAAGAGAATTACAAGGGTAGGAGGCGAAGACTCTATTCCTATAGATGTGAGAGTGATAGCTGCAACAAACAAAGATTTGCGAAAAGAGATAAGAGAAGGTCGATTCAGAGAAGATTTGTATCACCGACTTAGTGTTGTGGTAATAAGAATGCCATCATTGGCAGAAAGGAAAGAAGATATACCGTTGCTAATAGATTATTTCTTGGAAAAAAAAGAGCAAGAGTATGAGAATAAAAAGATGAGAATAACTGAAGAAGCTATTTATGAGCTTCAGCAACTTGCATGGACTGGAAATGTGAGAGAGTTAGAAAATTACATTGAAAGACTTTGCATTTTCTGCGATGAGATAATTACCGCTGATGATGTAAAGAAGTATGCTTCTTATTACTAGAAGATAATAACTCAAGGTAGGTTCTAAAAATTCATTTTCTAACAAAATAGAGAACCTACCTTTACTATTTTGCTAGAATTTTCAATCTGCAAAAGTACACTATTTATTCAAAAG
>JAFZEK010000097.1 GCA_017560705.1 Bacteroidales bacterium
GAATTTCCAATTAAAAAACAAATAAAATCGTGTTACTCTTGTTTTAAACAATCGAGCAAAAAGAAAATGTCCTAACTCGTGAACCAATACAAGTAAAGACAAGCTTAATAATAATGCTAATAATCTCATTTCTATATTATTTAGTTACGTTTATTATCTATCCATTCTTGTGCTTTTATTCGCATCTCAGAATCTGTTTTCAACAAATCTTCCAAAGTGGGATTTTCCATAAAACAACCACTATTATCC
This sequence comes from Bacteroidales bacterium, assembly GCA_017560705.1. Lineage (GTDB taxonomy): Bacteria > Bacteroidota > Bacteroidia > Bacteroidales > P3 > HGM05376. The sequence continues at coordinate 250 of JAFZEK010000097.1, forward strand.
ATAATATTACCTATAAGATTCGGAATATCAACAAAAGCAATCTTTTCTTCTATAAAACTTTGAACAGCTATTTCATTGGCTGCATTCATTATACAAGGCATATTACCTCCCCTATTCATAGCTGTATAGGCCAAATCTAAACACGGAAAAGTTTTCCTATCCGGCTCATAAAACGAAAGTTGAGAATAATTGGCAAAATTAAACTTTGGCAAATTTGATGATATTCTCAAAGGATAAGAAAAAGCATACTGTATGGGTAATTCCATGGAAGGTAAGCCTAATTGTGCTTTTATCGACCCATCTTGAAATTCTACCAACGAATGCACTATGGACTGCGGATGCACTACCACTTCTATCTGTTCCGGTCTTACGTTGAATAGCCATTTTGCTTCTATTACCTCCAAACCCTTGTTCATCAAAGTAGCAGAATCTATAGTTACCTTTCTTCCCATTACCCAATTAGGATGCTTCAAGGCATCAGCAACAGTTACCCCCTTCAAGTAATCCAAAGTCTTTCCAAAGAATGGGCCACCTGAAGCTGTAAGCAATAATCTATCTATTGCATTGAAAGTTTCTCCTGCCAAGCATTGAAATATGGCAGAGTGTTCTGAATCCACAGGTAGTATTGCTACATTTTTTTCCCTAGCCAAATCTGTAACCAATTTTCCTGCCACTACCATAGTTTCCTTGTTGGCCAAGGCTATAGTTTTTCCGTTTTCAATGGCTCGTAAAGTAGGCTTAAGACCGGCAAAACCTACCACAGCAGTAAGCACAATATCAATGGTTGTCATCTCCATAACGTCAGCCATTGAATCCTCTCCTGCAAATACTTTTATGTCATATTTCGACAGAGCTTCTTGAACCTTTGAGTAGTATTCTTTTTGTGTAATAACTACCGTATTGGGCTTGAACTCTATTGCTTGCTCTATCAATCGTGTGTAATTAGAATGTGCTGTAAGCACTTCCACCTCAAACAGTTCTTTATGATTTCTTATCACATTTAGAGCTTGTACCCCTATAGAACCTGTTGAGCCTAATATTGCAATACGTTTCTTCATTATTATCTTCTTTTTGCCATTTACATTTACTAGAAACTAATGTATTCCATTGGATTCACGGACTTGCCGTTGTACCATATTTCCAAATGCAAATGAGGACCAGTGGTTAGCTCGCCCGAATTGCCCAAAAAAGCTATTGGCTCGCCTGCTCTCACCACATCTCCAGCATGTTTTAGCAAAGCACTATTGTGCTTGTACACAGATATTACATTGTTCGGATGCTGAATAGCTATTATATATCCCGTTTTCAAAGTAAAATCAGAAAACAGCACTGTACCATTGTATACAGATTTTATCACAGCATTCTCACGACCTGCTATGTCTATTCCATAATGGCGTTTCTTTGAATCATATTCCGATATAACTTTTCCTTTCAAAGGAGTGTAAAATATAAAATCAGAAATAGACCTATTATCAGCAAAATTCATTTGTGTATAAACCCTTACAACGCCCTTATCTTGAACTCCAGCCATGTTTGTATGCACTGGAATATTTTCCGACTTTTTCGTTTTCTTCGACGACGACGATGGTTTTACCTGATACTTGTCTTGCGACTCTATTTCCAAACGCAAAATGGAATCGGATTTAGAACGCACATCCTTACCAGGCTTAACCTTTACAGTATCAGTTTTTTGAATAAATTCTTCACGTATTTCTTCGCCCACTATAATGGATTTAATATTGGAAAGCATCTGTTCTTGTTGAGTAAGTTTATTCTCCAACGAATCTATTACTATAGTACTCCTATACACCTGCTCCACCAATCCAGCTTGCATATAGCCTGGTATATATTCTCTTAGTGGTGTAAAAGCTATTAATATAGTAGTTAATAAGACCAATATTATTATGCTTAGCCCTATAGTTACAAACAAATTACGTGCAGACAATTGGAACGACCATTTTTCCATAAACGTTTCGGTATCCATTATAACCAAACGCTGTTTAAGGTTCATGTCTTTCTTTAACTTATCATACTTTTCTAATAGTATATCTAGTATATCCTTCTTCTTTCCCATTATTATTCCTTATTTTGTTGCTGTATCATACCATAAAACAACTATTGAGAAAAACGACAACTTATTATTTTTGTTGTCCTATTTCCCAAAAAAGAAAACAGCACCAAAATCTTTACCATTAATAACTTGCGTTCCCTAAAAAATAGGAAGACTTTTTGCTATTTAAAAACTATCATTTACTATTTAAATGCACTACTACTACTCTAATTAGTAGACTATTATTCTACCGGAGGTTCCAACATTATTCTGTCCATCACCTCATCTTCAGGCAATTGTTCTTTTGTCCAGAATACGATAGCGGCATCATAGCCTCCTATAGCTTCTTTTTCATCTGCATCAAAGATGTACAAATATCCATTATCACGATTGTAGTAGGATGTATTATCATACTTCTTTTGCATCTTGAAATAGTGTTCTTTACTGCTTCTTAGTTTTCCCGAACTTCCTGTAAAGAATATCACACGTTTGTCGGTAAAATCAAAGTCGTTTCTATATGCCGCGAAAATGGCGTTCAACTCGTTAGCTTCTTCTTTGTTCAACCAAGTAGCATATTCCACTGTCTTCTCTTCACTATAAGAATATTCTGATGCAGTTTTCTTTGAACAAAAACAGCTACCAAAAAGAACTATAGATAGTGCAACGCAAAAATATTTATTTTTTATCATTTTACATTAGTTTTATATTGTTAGTTTTCTTCTTATTAAACAATCTATTACGGCCCTAAGACTACTCTTTGTCATCCTTATAATACAATAGATACACTCCCTTTGCAAAAAACACCGCTCATTCAACATTCTCTACCATATATCCCGTTACTACCAGCACTTTTCTTATCTTCTTCCTTTTCCATACTCCTTCGACAAACGAAGCCTTCTTCCTACCCTTCATCTGTATCTAAAATATTATATATCAAATGTATTTATACATAACGTAAAAATACATTTAATGTGCAAAGATAATACTTTTTCACTCATTTACCAAATACTTATATATCTTTGAGTAAAAGATTATGACAAAAAACAAACGTAAACCCATTTATTCTAGCCTAAAACACTAGTAAACATAACTCCATTTTTATCCGGAAGTAAGCAATTATCAACATACTACAAAAGCTAACATTTGCTTATAAAAGACTTTTCCACTACTATTGCATTATCCAAAAGTAACTTATAAAAAAATCCACAGATTGCTGTTTTTGCAAAACAATCCACAAATTTCTACAACTATGTTTTTGTAGACTTATACCTACCGAGTATTTGAGATTAATAATATTGTGTATATTGTACATATACTTTACCTAAAGGCAACATATATGAATTTATTATTGAGCACTTATAGGCAAAAGAAGAGTTTTGATATTCATGTACGAAAAAGCAACTAGAAAGGAATCTAATTTCTGATAAAAAACTTATTATCAAGGAAATTACTACAATTTGTTCTCTTTTTCATACACTCATATATTGCAGAAATATTTAGTACTAGGATGTAGTTTTATTTTCATCGGGATGTAATTTTCACTACATCCTAGTAGTAAATTTCACTACATCGAAATGAAAAAATCAATCACACAAATAGATAGTTTACAGTGTTTTAATCAGACAATGTGAATCATCGTTTATAGGGAACTTCTGAAAATTGCATTGCAAGAAATTTGTGCAATTTTGGTGTAGAAACGCATCAACAGCTCGTATATGTAATATATTCATAATAGAATATAGAGCTATACAATTGAAATATACGGAGAACAATTTCGGCAAAAACTCAATGCGACTATTAAGAAAGCAAAAGAGCAATAGTTCCTACATTAGCTATTTAGATTGATAGCAAGACGAAGTAAACAACGCGAAAATTCTTTTAAACAATACTAAACAGCTTTAAAGTGTGTGTGTTAAGTTGTCTGAATTCTTTCGCAATCAAACAAACACTACATTTTGACAACACAATTTGTCGCAGTCCATTTGAAAAAGTATTTTTTTGTGGCTTGTGTACTATAACAACAAAAAATCAGTTATATTGTACGTGTCTACAAAAGAATGATTAATATCACAAAACATATTATATATGAAAAGATGTATTATACTTTTGGCAATATTTGCCACATCATTTTTCACGAGCCAAGCATCGTACATTCTCATCCCCATGGATGATGTTCAAAAAAACCATCTAAAATCCTACGGAGTAGC
>JAFZEK010000098.1 GCA_017560705.1 Bacteroidales bacterium
ACAGTAAGCGGAACACGGTCGCGAGTTATTTCCAATATAGTTATCTCGTCTTTCTCGTCGAATATCGTTGTTCCATCTTCGTAATAAAACACCCAATTGGTTCCTACTGTGGAGTTGGAGAAATCAGCTTCGGCAAAAAGTTTTCCGGATTCATAGTAATATTTCCACAAACCTGATGGCTTATTGTCTTTATATCCTCGGTAGTAGCGAGTTTTACCACTTTGATAAAACATCTCTTCCGCTATTCTTTGCTTTTCGCCATTCACCATTTGTGTTTCATACACTAGTTCTTTCTCACCTGTAGGATAGGTAAGTACAACTTCTTTTTGCGTTGTATTGCAAGAAGCAAACATTAAAGCCGTAGCAAGTGTAAATAATATCTTCTTCATTTAATATGTTAGTGTTTAATTGTTAGTATTTCTTTGTTACATTTATATATATGGGCAAATGATCGCTGAAGCCTCCTTCATATTTCACACCCGTATACGTACGATACAACTTATTTCCTAGGAATTTATTATCTTTCACTAGCAAAAAATCTTTAATATGTATCTTAGCACCATCTACCACCAATGGTAAATGAGAGTTAGTTTTCATACTTAAGTTACTAGAAATCATTATCTGATCTAAGCAATACCACATTCCCTGATATTTGTAAGTACCAAAATCACTATCAATGTCTGCCATCAGATTTATCAATCCACTTTGAGATGAATCCATCACCGAGGGCGACACTCCAAGAGTTTTCACTATACAATCATCCAAAGGAGTGTCATTAAAATCTCCCATAACCACTATTCCACATTTCGGATGCCGTTGAGCAATAGTATCTATAGTATATTTAAGTTTCTTTGCAGCCACCTCTCTCCTACTTACTGATATTATACCAGTCTTTTTGGATGGGAAATGAGCTAAAAGTATGAAGAGAGTATCCGTTTCTAACACGGTACCACAAACCAAAAGAATATCTCTTGTTTTGAAAGATAGATTTGAAGAATCATCTACAAGTATCGGCTTAGAATATATTGGCGAAAATTGTTTGGGCATATAAACCAAAGCTACATCTATCCCCCTTGGGTCGGGAGAATCGTAGTGTATATATTGATAACCATACTTAGCCAACGGAGTGTTGAAGCATAACTGCTTAAGAGTCCAAGCATTCTCCACCTCACAAACTCCCATCGCTGCTGGCAAACTATCCAATCCCATAGACAAAATTGTCTTGTATATATTATTCTTTTTATTATTAAAACGAGTGTAAGTCCAATGGTTTATACCTTCGGGTGTAAATTCATCATCATTAGTCAAGCTATCATTAGATGGGTCAAAAAAGTTTTCTAAGTTCCACCAAGCCAGCCTTACCATGTTATTATTATTCTGCGAGTAAACTGAAAAGCTACCAAGAACAAGCACCACACATAATGCCATCTTTAAAAGACTTATGTGCAACGCACAATACCTACTACAACCGAAGCGTGAGAGGCTTGATATAATGATATTCTTAAATATAGCTTTCGACCTACACATAGTTTTAAGACAATTATTTACTCTCTTCTAATTTTGCAATATTCTTTTTACTTTTTCTCACAGAACGCACAATATCCACGGAGTAAACCATAAGCCCTAACCAAATACAAGAAAAGCAAACAACATGTGACGAGGAAAACTTTTCGCCATACAACACAACACCCAAAAGGAGCTGCAAAGTGGGTGAAAGATATTGTAAAAATCCTAAAACCGACAATGGAATTCTCTCGGCAGCCTTGCCAAACCATAGCAACGGTAAGGCAGTAACTACACCTGCAAAAACTAAAAGAAACACAGTAGCAGGATTTAAAGTGTTCAAAGCACTATCACCATTGGCACACAAAAAGAAAACATATACCAACGCCATAGGCATCATCCATAGCGTTTCCACAGTGAGAGCAGCCGTGGCATCTATCTTCATTTTCTTTTTCATAAGCCCATAGATGGCAAAAGAAGTGGCAAGCACTAAAGATATTATTGGAAATCTACCATAGTCAAAAGTAAAATATAATACACCCACCAAAGCAAAAAGTATACCAATCTTTTGAGCTTTGTTCAGTTTCTCTTTAAGAAAAACACTAGCAAACAAGACCGAGAACAATGGATTAATATAATAGCCCAAACTAGATTCCACTATATAATGATGATTAATGGCCCAAATATATAATCCCCAATTCAAAGTCATCAAAGTACCTGTAAAAAGGAGAGATAAATACTGCTTAGTAGAAGAAATATACTGCTTAAAGGTGTACTTCTTAGCCCAACGAAAGAAAATGAACATAAAAACACATGACCAAATAATGCGATGACACAATATTTCTACCGAAGAAACATGTTCTAACATTTTCCAATAAAGGGGAAACAAGCCCCAAGTTAAATAAGATATAACACCATAAAATAAACCTTTTCCGTATTCTGAACGTTGTATTTGCATATAAAATTTGTTTTTCGAGCATCAAAAAAGAGCTCATTTATTCAATATCTCACAAAAATATACAATATTTTCCACAATGTAAATAAGTTCAATTATCTGTTTTACAAACTAATAATTCAATCACCATAAAAAATATCGATATTCAAAGTTACTTAAAAATATGTAGATAGAAATCTTAATAAAATATATTTTTTCCCAAGAAAGACGT
>JAFZEK010000012.1 GCA_017560705.1 Bacteroidales bacterium
AAGTAAGTAACAATATTATTGACCAATGTGTAGCTCAAGGTGTTCCTTTTGCTCGTGAATATAGTGGATTGTTAGACAACCGTTCTTTCGGTGGTGCTCAAGTATCGCGTACTTTCTATGCTCGCGGTCAAACCGGTCAACAATTGCTTTTGGGTGCTTACGGTGCATTGAGCCATCAAATTGCTCGTGGTACTGTAAAACTTCACGAACGTCATGAAATGTTAGACCTTGTAGTGGTTGACGGTAAAGCTCGTGGTATTATTGCTCGCGACCTTACTACTGGCGAAATCAAACGTTTTGCTGCTCACGCTGTAGTTTTAGCTACCGGTGGTTATGGTAATATCTATTTCCTTTCTACCAATGCTATGAACTCCAACGGTTCTGCTGAATGGTGTTGCCACAAAAAAGGTGCTTACTTTGCTAACCCTTGCTTCGTTCAAATTCACCCAACTTGTATTCCTGTTCACGGTGATTACCAGTCTAAACTTACTCTTATGAGTGAAAGTTTGCGTAACGATGGACGTATTTGGGTTCCTAAAAAGAAAGAAGATGTAGAAGCTCTTCGCAAAGGTACTTTGAAACCTACAGATATTAAAGAAGAAGACCGCGACTACTACTTGGAACGTCGTTATCCTGCTTTCGGTAACTTGGTACCTCGCGACGTAGCGTCTCGTGCTGCTAAAGAACGTTGTGATGCGGGTTTTGGTGTTAACAACACTGGTTTGGCTGTATTCTTAGATTTCTCTACAGCTATCAAACGCTTAGGACGTGATGTTATCGAAGCTCGTTATGGTAACTTGTTCCAAATGTACGAAAAAATTACTGCTGTTAATCCATACGAAACTCCAATGATGATTTATCCTGCTATCCACTACACTATGGGTGGTATTTGGGTTGACTATGAATTGCAAACTTCTATACCTGGATTGTTCGCTGCTGGTGAAGCTAACTTCTCCGACCACGGTGCTAACCGATTAGGTGCTTCTGCTTTGATGCAAGGTTTGGCTGACGGTTATTTCGTATTGCCATACACTTTGCAAAACTATCTTGCAGACGAAATTTACAGCGGAAAAGTATCTGCTAACTCTCCTGAATTTGATAAAGCTGAAGAAAGCGTACGTCAACGTATAGACACTCTTATGTCTATAAAAGGTACTAAGACTGTAGACTACTTCCACAAAAAACTTGGTAACATTATGTGGGACTACGTAGGTATGGGACGTAATGCCGAAGGATTACAAAAAGGTTTGGCTTTGATTAAAGAACTTGAAGTTGAGTTCTGGAAAGATGTTCAAGTAACAGGTACTCCTGATTCTATGAATCCGGAACTAGAAAAAGCTATTCGCTTAGCTGATTATTTCGAATTGGCTAAATTGATGGCTAAGGATGCTTATCATCGTAATGAATCTTGCGGTGGTCACTTCCGTGAAGAATATCAAACTGAAGACGGTGAAACTCTTCGTAACGACAACGACTATATGTATGTTGCTGCTTGGGAATACCAAGGACACAACCAAGACGAAGTGCTTCACAAAGAACCTTTGGTATATCAAGACATCGAAATCAAACAACGTAATTATAAATAATAGACAATTTCTTTCGAGGGGCAAAACAATGTCTTGATGAAAGAAGCGAAAACAGATAGTAATTATGAATTTCACATTGAAAATATGGCGTCAAGAAAATGCTAAGGCTAAAGGACGCTTCGAAACATATAAAGTAGAAAACATATCTTCTGACTGCTCCTTCTTGGAAATGTTGGATATTTTGAACGAAAGTTTAATTTCAAACAAAATAGCTCACCCTGTTTGTTTCGACAACGATTGTCGTGAAGGTATTTGTGGTATGTGTGGTTTGTACATCAATGGTCGCCCTCATGGTAATGATGACGGTGTAACTACTTGTCAATTGCACATGCGTAAATTCACCGACGGTGAAACTATTTGGATTGAACCTTGGAGAGCTAAAGCTTTCCCTGTAATCCGTGACTTGGTTGTAGACCGCACTGCTTACGATAAAATTATTCAAGCTGGTGGATACGTATCTGTTTCTACTGGTGGTGTGCCTGATGCTAACTCTATTCTTGTAGCTAAAGACAAAGCTGACAAAGCTATGGATGCTGCTGAATGTATTGGTTGTGGTGCTTGTGTTGCTGCTTGTAAAAACGCTTCAGCTATGTTGTTCGTAAGTGCTAAAGTTTCTCACTTAGCTTTGTTGCCTCAAGGTAAAGTAGAAGCTGCTAACCGCGTTCAAAAAATGGTAGAAAAAATGGATGAACTTGGCTTCGGTAACTGTACTAACACTTACGCTTGTGAAGCTGAATGTCCTAAGTTGATAAAACGCTCAAATATCGCTCGCTTGAACCGCGAATGGATTTGTGCTAGAGTTGGTAAAGAAAAATAGTTTTTTTTCTTGATAAGTAAACTTCAGGGGGCAGTTTCAGATTTTCTTGAAACTGCCCTTTTTATTATTATGATTTTATGGCTGAACATAACGATTTTGGTTCTATGGGCGAAGCTTTAGCCCAAGAACATTTGCAGAAAAACGGATATGAGATATTAGAAACCAATTGGCATTGCGGACACAACGAGGTGGATATTATTGCTAAAAAGGACGACACTCTCGTATTTGTAGAGGTGAAAACTAGAAAAACATCAGCTTTTGGAGAGCCTCAACTATTCGTAACTAAAGAGAAGCAACGAAGCTATATATTTATGGCAAACAACTATGTGCAACGTTACAACAGAAATGAAGAAGTGCGTTTCGACATTATTGCTATTCTGATGAATAACTCGCAAACCGAGATAACGCATATCGAAGGTGCTTTCTCCACTATTATGTAATATACATATAATATAATAGTAATGGTGTAAATTCGTTTCGTACGAGGTAGGTTTTCTTATGAATGCTTCATTATTACATATCGCTCTTTTTGTAATGTTGTAATGTTGTAATGTAATATTCTTTCGAAGGAGAAATTATTAAGGGGAGATGTGTGTATGACATTGATAAGCATCTCCCCTTAGCTATATTAGAAGTGGTAGCCTAAGCGAAGCACAAACATAGACAATTTAAGTAGTGGATATTTTAATGGGTTGTTCACTACAATGTTTTCTTTGTTATTATAGTACTGCACCCCATCGGTGGAAGGGTAGTAGTATATGCTGTATTGTCCTTTAATGGGTGCCCAACCTAAGTTGTAGTAGTGCAACCCTAGGCTACAGTTGTAGAACTTTATGCCGCTACTTATTTGAAAAGCAAAGCTTAATGCTTTCTCAAATTCTTCTTTGTATACATAGTCGTACTTATAATCATCGTCGTATGACCATTTAGTTTCTTCTTGAGCATTATCCGACAGAATTTCGATATACATGTATCTATCGCTTATGCTTCGGTAGTTTGCACCGACGGCAATTTCGCCCCAAATGCTAACATTGCGGTTTATGTAGTAGTCGTGGTTCAAGCCTAGCATTACGGGAGTGTTTTTGTAGATTTTTCTTCCACCGTTGCTAACTCTGTACGAATCGTTGGGTATTACATTGGTATAATAGCCATTAATTAAAAAGCGGTCCGCGGTGACTATAATGCCCCAACCGTATGTGC
>JAFZEK010000099.1 GCA_017560705.1 Bacteroidales bacterium
AAAATCCATCGTTCGAAGTTATTTCGGCTTTGCTGTCTCGTTGTCAGGTGTATATTCTTAAAGAGTTTGGACGTGAGGAGATGGAACAGTTGCTTGTTAAGGCTGCAGACCATATCTTGGCTTCGCGTGGAAGAAAAGTGACGTTGCAAGAAACGGAAGCACTGCTTCGCATATCGGGCGGTGATGCACGTAAACTGCTGAATGCTCTAGAGCTAGTTGTAAACAATGACGTAGCTGATGAAATTGTGATAACCAATGAAAAGGTTACGACTGTAATTCAACAAAATCTTTCTATGTACGACAAGAAAGGGGAGATGCACTACGACATTATTTCTGCTTTCATCAAATCCATGAGAGGTAGCGACCCCAATGCTGCGGTGTATTGGCTTGCTCGTATGATAGAAGGTGGTGAAGACCCTTTGTTTATTGCTCGTAGAATGCTCATCTTTGCATCCGAAGACGTTGGCAATGCTAATCCTAATGCTCTTTTACTTGCCAATTCTTGCTTCGATGCGGTGAACAAAATTGGATATCCCGAATGTAGAATCGTTTTGTCGCAAACGGCTGTGTATTTGGCTACTTCGCTAAAAAGTAATTCTACTTACAAGGCTATTGGTAATGCCCTAGCTGCAGTGAGACAAACTGGCGATTTGCCTGTGCCTCTGCATATAAGAAATGCTCCTACTAAACTGATGAAGGATATCGGCTATGGTGCCGACTATAAATATGCTCACGACTATAGGGGTAATTTCGTCGACCAAGAATTTTTGCCCGAAGCTATAAGTGGTTCAAAATTCTATGAGCCTGGCGACAATGCTAGGGAACGGGAAGTGCGTAAGTTCCTCGCCGAAAGGTGGAAAAAATACATGTATTAGAGGTGAGATATAACTAGGTTTAAGGCAATTGTCATTGTCTGATTGTTATGAAAAACAGGTAGCTTTCTGCTTTTTATAACAATCAGGATGTGGTGATTGCCTTATTTTGTTTTGAATTGTGGCGGTTACGGGAGTGATGGTATGTGTGTCTTTGATGTATTGCTTTTTGGTGTTAACAATAATGCTAAATCTTTGATATATTAACAGTGGTTTATTTAACATGGAGAATGGCGTATTTTTCCAATTTTTCGTACAGAAATGCGTATATTGAAATTTGAGAGAGTTGATGGGGTAAGTGATTGATAATTAATAATGGTTGTTTTTGTGGAATTGTGGTGATATTGTTTTGTAGATCAAATCCGGGTCTTGTGATGATGGAAATATGGTCTTCTCACGATGAAACCTGGGTTTCCTTGTGATGTAAGTATGCCACTCTCGTGATGTAAATATAATTTCCTCGTGATGTAAGTGCCATGGTTACGGGGTGAAAATGCCGTGTTTTCACTCTCTAATTGTTATGCTTTGGGGAGGTGTTTAACATTTATACTTTTTGTTTAACATTTAGAGTGAGGTGGAGAGTTGCTGTTCTTTGTAGAGGAGAATTTTGAGGTGTCACTTTTTTGTTGTAGTTTTTTCGTTGATAATTTGTAGTGGAATATTGGTTGTATTAGTCAGTTTTACAGCTATGATTTGAATAATGTTGCGGTCGAAAGTTACTTATCAACAAAGTGGGGTTAAAAATCTGTTCGGCAAAGAGTATAAAAGCTCAACACTTATTTGTATCTTTGCAAACTTATTCGTTGGAAAATAATAAAGATAGAAGAATGGCAAAATCAGCTAGTAAAAAGAAATCGGCGACATCGTCGGGCAAAGGAAATGGTAGTAATAAATCGAAAACTAAAGCGTTTATAGCTTTTTTGAAAAGTGAACGATTTAAGCGAGTGCGAGGAGTGTTTTATATACTATTCTCGTTGTTTTTATTGGTGTCGCTAGTGTCGTATTTTTTTAATTGGAAGAGCGACGAGGCATTGGTGTTGGATGGCGGTTCGGGAACACGTGTCGTGCAAAACATAGGAGGAATGGTAGGTGCTTGGCTTGGCAACTTGTTTGTTCGCAATGGTTTCGGCTTCGCTTCGTTGGGCTTTGTACTGCTGTTTTTCGTTTATGGCTTTAGGCTTTTGGGCAAGAATATTCTTCCGTATTGGAAAACTATATTCATCACATCTTTTTGGATTATATGGATTTCTCTGTTCCTAGGCACCATAACTCAGTGGTTTGATGTGGGTGTCACTTTCGAAATGTGTGCCGGTACTTTTGGCATATACATTGCCAAGCTATGTTGTGGCATTATCGGAAAGTTTGGAACAACTTTGGTTGTCCTATTTTCCATGCTGTTCTATCTCATTATTGTTCACAATATTCATTTGAAAATACCTGCTCTTAATGTGGCCAACTTAACTCAAAAGTTCAACGAAAAGAAAGCAGAGTTAAAGGAAAAATTCCACCGCGAAAAGGACGATGAGCCTGAGCACGAGGTTGTTCAACCTGTGGTAAAAATGGAAAAACCAGAGGTGGTGAAGCCTGTGGAAGAGGTGAAGCCTGCTAGCAAGGTAGATGAATACTTTGAATCGGATTTTGAAATACAAGATAATTACTCTAAGATATTGGCCGACCCGCAAGAGGAAGAAGTGGGATTTGAGGTGAATTCTATAATAAATGTGGCTGGAAGTGCTTCGCAACAAGTCGATGATTTGGATGAAGAGGATGCCGAAACGGACCAAAGTTCCGACGACGATATGAAGCATTACGGTTTGGACGAGCCTTACGACCCTAAGCTAGACCTCAGCGATTATCAGTTGCCATCGGTGGATATGCTGGTGAACTACGAAGCTAAAAACGTGGAAGTAACCAAGGAAGAACTTGTGGCAAACAAGAACAAGATTGTGGAAACGTTGAAGAACTACTCTATTGATATTGTGAAGATAGTGGCTTCGCCCGGCCCTACTGTTACTCTCTACGAGATAGTGCCAGCTCCGGGTATACGCATATCCAAAATCAAAAATTTGGAAGACGATATTGCCCTCAGTCTTGCTGCTTTGGGTATTCGTATTATAGCACCTATTCCCGGAAAGGGAACAATAGGTATAGAAGTGCCCAATGCCAATCCGCAAATAGTGTCGATGCGTACAATGCTCACCTCTGATAAGTTTTTGAACAACAAGTTTGAATTGCCTATTGCCATAGGTAAAACTATTTCGAATGAGCCATACGTTGCCGACCTTTGTAAGATGCCTCACTTGCTTATGGCAGGTGCCACCGGGCAAGGAAAATCCGTAGGGCTTAACGCCATCATTGCGTCACTACTATATAAGAAACACCCTGCCGAGCTGAAGTTTATAATGGTAGACCCTAAGAAAGTAGAATTGTCGCTATACAACAAGATAGAACGACACTATTTGGCAAAACTTCCAGATAGTGAAGAAGCTATTATTACCGACACACGAAAGGTGGTGCGCACTCTTAACTCACTGTGTATAGAGATGGATGCTCGCTACGACTTGCTGAAACAGGCTCAGGTGAAGAACATAAAGGAATACAATCCAAAGTTTATGTCTCGCCGATTGAATCCTGAAAAAGGTCATCGCTATTTGCCTTATATCGTGGTAGTAGTGGATGAGTTTGCCGACCTTATAATGACGGCCGGCAAGGAAGTGGAACACCCTATAGCACGTATAGCTCAGCTTGCTCGTGCCGTGGGTATTCACCTGATTATTGCCACTCAACGTCCTTCGGTAAACATCATTACGGGTACTATAAAGGCCAACTTCCCGGCTCGTATTGCTTTCAGAGTTACCTCCAAGATAGACTCTAGAACTATTCTTGATACCGGCGGTGCCGACCAACTGATAGGTAGGGGCGATATGTTGCTTTCGTCGGGTAGCGAGATTGTGCGTTTGCAATGTGCTCTTATAGATACCGAAGAGATTGAAAAAGTAGCCGAATTTATTGGTAGTCAAAGAGGATACCCCGATTGCTTCCTATTGCCTGAATATTTGGACGAAGAGTCCGAACCTAACAAAGAGTTCGACCCTAAGCAGAAAGATGAATACTTTGAAGAGGCTGCACGCTTGGTAGTTACCTCTCAACATGGTAGCACTTCGTTGCTTCAACGTAAGTTGCAGCTTGGTTACAATCGTGCAGGTAGGATTATTGA
>JAFZEK010000100.1 GCA_017560705.1 Bacteroidales bacterium
GTATATAGATTGGGACAAAGATGGAAAGATTCGTGTAACTGACGTTGTTACCGTGTCTAAGTGGATAACTGATTTGTTGAAAGATAAAGACATTCTTTTAAAAGGAGTGGACACTGTGGATATAAATCAGATAAACACAGAAGTTGCCGATGGTCAAAAACTATACAATACAGCTAAGCAGATATTGGGAAATTTGGGCAAGGATACCGATACAATATGCTTGTCGGATACAGTGGATATATCTGCAATATTTGCAAAAACTCGTTTTAATGGCGACGGCGTAATAACTGAAAATACTGCCGAAGACGATGTGGTGCTTAGAAATACTATAAAGTTTATAATGAACACCATGGGTACGGTGCAAGACCGTAGCGGCGAAGAAGGTATTTCGGCAGCAAAGATAGAGGATTTTTACAGCAATATTGCTTCGTACATCGAGTGGAAAAACAATGTAGTTGAAGCTCCTTTCGGAGATGCTACAGAACTAGTAATTGATAGCTATAATGCTTTGGATACTAAAGTTAGAGACTTTTTTATGCGTTCAAAGTTGGCTGTTTTTTCGCCAGATAGCGTTGCGTTATTGGATATAAAGAAAGAAAACATAGCTGCTATAAGCGATAATAACTTAGTGCTACATAGCGACGAGATAGCAAATTATCCGCTTTCGCACATAACAGGACAAGCCGAGCTGAACGTAAATGCACCTATAAATCCGGTGTGGGTAGATAAGTTCAATGTCATTAAACAGTATTGTTTAGAGTCTGGTCAAGAGGTAATAACCGAGAAAGATTGGGAATCGATAGGCAAAAGATTTGAAAGCTACACTGCATGGAAAGCCTCGAAAAAAGGCGAAGCGGTAGAGAGCTTAGGTGATGAAACGATAAAGAATATATTATCAGAAGATAATAAACTTGCATTGCTAGAACTTGTTGAGAAAGATATGTCCGTGAAGGATGAATCAGAGAATATAGAGATGGTGAGCAAGTTCTTGCATATTTTGCGAGATTTTTATCGATTGGTGCGTAACTTTGTAACCTTGCACGATTTCTACGACAAGGATAAGGATGTGAAAGCTATATTCCAATGCGGTACTTTGATAATAGACCAAAGAGCATGTCATTTTTGTATGAAAGTGAATGATACTGCACAGCATAGCTCATTGGCTACTCATAGTGGAATGTTCTTGTTGTACTGCGACTGCTATTCAAGAAGTCAAAAAGAAAAAATAGAAATAGTAGCCACTGTAACTGTGGGAGATATAGCGCAATTGTCCGTAGGTAAGAATGGTATATTCTACGATAATGCTGGAGGCGAATGGGATGCCGTTATTACGAAAATAGTGGATAATCCAATAAATATATCTCAGTCGTTTTGGTCGCCATATCGTAGGATGGCAACGGCTATAGAAAATCTTATCAATAAAAATGCATCGGATAAGGATGCAAAGGTGATGGAAAAGTTTACCACAGGGCTTAGCACCGTGTCTAAAAACACATCAGCAGAAAATAAAGCCGCAGCACCGGCCACACCACCGTTTGATATTGCCAAATTTGCAGGGATATTTGCTGCCTTAGGTATGGCTCTGGGTATGATAAGTACAGCTCTTACCAGTTTCTTTAAAGGATTATTCGTTTTGAAATGGTGGCAAGTTATTATGCTTTTTATGGGAATAATGCTTGCTATCTCTGGCCCATCTATGATAATGGCATGGCTAAAACTACGTAGACGCAACATCGCTCCTCTGCTTAATGCCAATGGTTGGGCAGTGAATGCTGTGTCAAAAATAAGTATCCCATTTGGTGAAACACTGACAGATATTGCAAACTATCCTAAGATAAAACTAAAAGACCCATACGCCAAAAAAGGATGGCCTGCATGGAAACGTTGGCTGTTCTCTGTGTTGACTGTATTAGTGGTGGTTCTAGGTTTATGGCTGTTCAATATTCTTTCAGTTATAAGCCCAAGTTTGAAATCGCCAATAAAATGGTTCCATAAAGAGAATATTGTAGAAGTAATGTCGAACGTTTCGGAATCAATAGAAGAAACTCTAAAGATCGAAATGGATTCTACAGCAGTGGTAATAGATAGTACTGCTAACTAAACACTGTTTTTATCAACGTCTTTCTTATCTATCTATTTCAGATGTTGCGAGACTGAGTGATGGCTGTTTAAATATTTTTTTGCCTACCTTTGACGGAGATATGATGGCGTTCAGAATAAAGAAAAATGGCTTCGGAGATTTAATTATCGGGGTGTACATCGTAATAGATGTATGCCCTTTTTTATTTTGAAAGTCTTGTGGTGCGGAAATGAACGGAAGCATGTGGAGGAAAAGAATACGGTTGTGTTCCTTTCTGTAAGGGTAAGATGACAGTAGTCTTCTATCTGGGAAAATGTTAATGGAAAAGATGAATAGTTAAAACAGCCCTTTGGATTGTTTCTTTTATAGGTGATAAACTATTGTTTTTATCTGCAAAATTCTGGATTTTTATCGGGAAGTAAATATATTTTCCTCGTGATGTAGATGAATTTTCCTCGTGATGTAAATTTGTCGGCATCGCCATGTAGTAAAATATCTGTCTCGATGTGATTGTTTTTATTGCTAAAATGAGTGGATTTGTATCTGTTTGTCAGTTGTTTTGATAATATCTCGTTTATATTGCGATATTTTTGTACTTTCATGAAAAGGTGTGTATGTATTGGATTCTCCGTGTTAAATAGCATGGTGTTAATATATTGAATATTTAGCTTTGCTGTTAACGATGCAGTTTTGCATTTGCCGAGGGGTAGAGGAATGGAGGTGATGAAAGTTGTGCAGATTTATAGAGCAAAAAAAAAGAGAATACGAGCGGTTCGTATTCTCTTTTAAGTATATATTTGTAAGGATTACTACAATAATTGAGCCATTTTTTCAGTAAGGTCGCAAATACGAGTAGAGTAACCTTTTTCATTGTCGTACCAAGAAACAACTTTTACAAAGTTATTGTCTAATACTTGAGTAAGCATAGAGTCGAAAATAGAAGAGTGTTTGTTATCTATAATATCAGTGCTTACGATAGGTTCGTCAACATATTCTAATATACCCTTCATAGGACCTTCAGCAGCTTTCTTCATAGCAGCGTTGATTTCTTCTTTTGTAGCAGCTTTTTCAAGTTCTACAGTCAAGTCTACAACAGATCCATCAGGAGTAGGAACACGCATTGCTAAACCATCAAGTTTTCCAGCTAGTTCAGGTAATACTAAACCAACAGCTTTAGCAGCACCAGTTTTTGTAGGAATTATAGAAACAGCAGCTGCACGAGCACGACGCAAATCAGAGTGAGGTAAATCTAAGATTTTTTGGTCGTTGGTGTAAGAGTGGATAGTGTTCATCAAACCACGAACAACGCCAAAATTGTCGTTCAATACCTTAGCGATAGGTGATAAGCAGTTTGTTGTGCAAGATGCATTAGAAACTAATTGTATGTCTTTAGTAAGGATGTGATCATTAACACCTAAAACAACTGTAGCGTCTACATCTTCTTTAGTGTCAGCAGGAACAGTAAGAACAACTTTCTTAGCACCGGCGTTGATGTGTTTCATCATTTTTTCGCGGTTTTTGAAAAGTCCTGTAGATTCGATAACGATGTCTACTCCTAGTTCTTTCCATGGTAAATTAGCCGGGTCTTTTTCAGCATAAACGCGGATGCGTCTGCCGTTTATTACCAAGTATTCACCATCTACTGCAACCTCACCATCAAAGCGACCGTGTACAGAATCATATTTTAGTAGGTATGCCAATGTATCAGCACTTGTTAAATCGTTGATAGCTACAACTTCTACTGATTTTCTAGTGCAGAGTTCTCTAAAGCTCATTCTTCCAATTCGACCGAAGCCGTTAATTGCAACTTTTGCCATAATATGTTGTATTTTAAAAATTTATAAGTTCTAATGTTTTTTCTTTTAAACTGCAAAAGTACTCATTAAAATGATATAAAACAAAGATTTCGACACGAAATTCTCTTTTTTTATCTGAAATCCTTTGTATTTAAGCTGTTACACTTTCTTTGAATGTTATGACAAAATTACTTTTTATCCGAAAGTGGACTTTGAATAAAACTATATTTGTCGTAGAAAACAATTTTTGCTGAAAACTTGCTAGATTTTTATAGTACTACTGCAGTGGATGTGCATTTCGGAGAAATGTTTTTACTGTCGGGAATATGTAACGTTTATTTTTTTACAAGGTTCAAATATGTGGCATCTGAACTCAACTTCAATGGTCAAATTCTTACTCTTTTTATAGCGAAAATAGGGGAGTAGTGTGCGAATATTTAATACCCAGGTTTTAATTAAGGCAACTTCTAAAAATTCCACGTTCTAGGAAATTGAATTGATTGCAGAAAGAACTTTTGTGTGGTTGACTTCGTCGATGTTGCTATCGCTCGAAATAGCTAATGCTAAGGCATTGCTCTTTACTCGCTTAATCGCAACGTTTGCGTTTTTTGCCGAAATCTTTCTATTTCTTTTGGGGTCGCATAGCCCGCTATGATGGGTCAAAAGAAACTAGAAATCTTTCTAGTAACAATTCGCAAATCACTTTAAAAGCAATTTTTA
>JAFZEK010000101.1 GCA_017560705.1 Bacteroidales bacterium
ATAGTGCCTAATCCGACAATCTGTATTTTGTCGGTTATTACTATTGACACTATCCATTCTTGTTATCAAACTTAATTCAACGGAGGTACACACTATGGGATTATTTTCACTATTTAATGCAGAGATTGCAATGGACTTGGGAACAGCTAATTCCATTGTTATACATAATGACCAAGTAGTTATTGATGAGCCCTCTATTGTTGCTATAGATAAAATGACTAATAAAATAGTAGCAGTAGGAAAGAGAGCACAACAAATGCAAGGTAAAGAAAACAGAACTATCGAAACTATACGTCCGTTGAGAGGTGGTGTTATTGCTGATTTTGAAATGGCACAACACTTGATACGTGAGTTTATAAAGATGACAAGTGCAACACGTTCGTTTTTCTCTCCTGCTTTGAGAATGGTTATATGTATACCTTCAGGTATCACCAATGTGGAAGAACGTGCTGTTCGTGAATCAGCAGAACAAGCTGGTGCTAAAGAAATTCGTATGATTCATGAACCTATGGCAGCAGCAATAGGTATAGGTATTGATGTTTTAGAACCTATGGGACACATGGTTGTGGATATTGGAGGTGGTACTGCTGAGATTGCTGTAATATCTTTGGGCGGTATTGTTTGTAACAAGTCTATTCGTGTGGCTGGCGATGAGTTCAACGAAAATATTTGTGAATACATGAAGAAACAGCACAATATGATAATAGGAGAACGTACTGCTGAAAAGGTTAAAATGGAAGTAGGTTCAGCTGTTTCTGAATTGGATAATCCACCAGAAGATTTTGCTACCCTAGGTAGAGATATGCTTACTGGTATTCCAAAAGAAATATTGGTGAATTATAAAGAAGTGGCTCACGCTTTGGATAAATCTATTGCTCGTATAGAATCTGCTATTATGGAAGCTTTGGCTGAAACTCCACCTGAATTGGCAGCAGATATTTATAAGAATGGTATATATTTAGCTGGTGGCGGTTCTTTGTTAAGAGGTTTGGATAGACGTATATCTGCTAAAACTAAGTTGCAAGTTCACGTAGCTGAAGACCCATTAAGAGCTGTAGCTAGAGGTACTAGTGCTGCTTTGAAGAACTTCAATAAGTTCTCATTCTTGATAAAATAGAAAAATTGTGCCCTTAATAATGTTTTTGTTTTCGCCTGCATGGAAATCGTTTTCATGTAGGCGTTTTTTTTATTTTGGCCAACTTCTAAGAGCCGTGTTGTAGGTGATTTTTGGGAATATATGACTTTGTAGATATTGTTATTGTATGCCATAGTGGATAAAATATTCGATTATTTTGCCCATTATTTGTATATGCTTGATTCGTTGGAGGGAGATAGTTTACTTCCTCTAGCAATTAGTTTATTTTGCTGCAAAGAAGTACTGTCTTTTTATCGTTGGCTTTCGTAAATGCTATTAAATAGATGTCGCCACCTTCTTTAAGACGTAGCTTTTTCTGTAGTTCTTGGCTTGTAGATGGGTAGTTGCGAGTTACGACGTGGGCTTTCTTATCGGGAAGGGTGTCGGCTATTTCTGAGGCTGTGGCCTTGACTTCTTTTATAACTTTGAATATCCGTCCGGGGAAATTGTCGATTTTTTCACCGCTTGTGTATAGGTGTGTGTTGCGGTGTATCTTTCTTACATTATATTTGATACTAAGTGTTTTGAATGCTCCTGCCTTTGATAGGGAGGTGTTGGGGTCGTAGATGTATTCTTCTATTTCCGAAGTGTATGGAATGCTTAGTTCGTTTTCTTCGTCGGCTGTAAATGTTACAGTGTCAATAGTTCCGTCGGTTTTTATGTTTACACAGTGCTGTTTCGGGTGGTCTGTGCTGTGAGCTTTAGAACACAGAAACAGAAGCTCTTTGCATTCGTTCTTTACCGATAGAATTGTTATTTCTTCCACATATTTTAGTTGTCGAATGGCCTCGGATATGTCGAGCATTGGCGATGATTTTATAAGCACTTTGTCAGCTTTGCTTAGGAGTAAATCTATGTTGCACAGTATGTTTGGCGAGCAGTCTTCGAATGCCGACACCTTTTTGCCGTGTTCGTTTCGTCGGGCCGGGTCAATGTAAATGATGTCGAAGTGCTCCGTGCTGCTTTCCAAGTAGCCGATGCCGTCGCTACAAAATGTGTGTATATTCTTTTGTTCGAGGTGCTTAAAGTTGAGCGAGGCAATGTCGTATAGCTCCTTGTTTTCTTCTATATATACTACGCTTTTTGCCTCTCTAGCAATAAAAAGACTGTCTATTCCTAGGCCTCCGGTAATGTCGGCGATGCTGCGGTTTTGCATGTAAGTCCGGGCTTTGTAGGTTGCGGTGACTTCGGACGAGCACTGTTCTCTATTGAGCTTTGGAGGGTAGATGAAGTTGTTGTACTTGGCAATACCGGGCAACTTGTCGAGTGCCATCCGGTAGCCCTCCACTTGTTGTGCTACGAATTTCATGTCGAATTGTGGGTATTTCTTTTGTTGCAGAACCAACTGTATGGGGTCGGCTCCACGCTGCGAAATTATAAATTCTTGAAGTTCGTCTGTCCAGTTTATTTCCATTGCGTTTCGTTTGTTGTGTTATGTAAGCTGCTGTCTACGTCTGTTTTCCTAGTTTTACTTTTGCCTGAAATGTCGTATAAAACAAGTGCCTATCTTGCTTCGATAAGGTATAGGCAACTTCTAAACATTGCACTACAAGTGTTTTGTAGATGTTTTAGAAGTTGCCTATAGGTAATTCTTAGTAAATTCCTTTGTCATGAAGTTCTTTCAAGCGGTTTACCACCATAGGACGGTCTTCCTTGTAGGTTACTCCAAACCATTGAGCTGTAGTTTCTAACACTCTCATTTTGGCATAGCCTCTGTTGATGAATGTGTTTACTGCAAATGGAATGTAGTATTCCGATTTTAATTCGTTGCCGGATTCTTTCAAGAAGTCGATGAAAAGTTTTTCCGATTCCACGAAGTAGTCGGGGGTGAAGCCGAATAGGTTCATAGATACAATAGTATCAGCTGCCAAAGGGTGCATGCTTCCGTCGGTGTCTTTGTATTCAATTCCGTTCTCGGTGCGGGCTATGGAGGTGCGTTCGGTCATAGAGTTTAGATAACTGTTGCCGTCTATGTTACATACTCCACGCGACACTGAGCCGTTTTCCGACAAGGTGTTTTCCAAGCGATATCCTACCATGCAGTACTGTCCTATGCTGTTGGATTCCAAGGTGCCTAAGTATTCTGCCATTACTTTAAAAGCGTCTTGACCATAAAAATCGTCGGCGTTGATGATGGCAAAAGGCTCTTTTACAACATCTTTAGCCATCAATATAGCGTGGTTTGTTCCCCATGGTTTTTCTCTTCCACTTGGCACGCTGAAGCCTTCGGGTAGTTTATCTAGTTCTTGGAACACGTATTCCATTTCTATCTTGTTGTCGAAGCGTTGAGGGTTGATAGCTGCCTTAAACTCAGCTTCAAAGCTGTGGCGAATGACAAACACAACCTTGCCAAATCCTGCACGGATGGCATCGCGGATAGAATAATCCATTATTGTTTCTCCGTTAGGGCCTACGCCGTCCATTTGCTTCAATCCGCCGTAGCGGCTGCCCATGCCTGCGGCTAGTACTAATAGTGTTGGTTTCATAATTTCTCTTTCTATAATTATTGTAGTGTTTAATATTTACGTTTCAAGGAGAAAAACTCCTTTAAAATTGATTCACATTCAGTGGCTAGCACCCCTTTTGTCACCTTGGTTTTGGGGTGAAGGATGGGATAATCTATCTTAGAAAATCCTTTTTTCTCGTCGGAGGCTCCATACACTATACGCCCTATCTGGGTCCAGCTTGCAGCTCCGGCACACATAACGCATGGCTCCAGAGTGACATATAAAGTGCAGTTTTGTAAGTATTTGCCGCCTATAGTAGCCATTGCCGATGTAAATGCCAGCATCTCGGCATGTGCCGTTACGTCCCTCAGCTGCTCTGTGTTGTTGTAGGCTCGGGCTATTATCCTATCTTGACACACGACAACGGCACCAACGGGTATCTCATCAGCGTCAAATCCTTTTTGGGCTTCTTGCAAAGCCTCCATCATATAGTATTCATCGGAGGTGTCGAACATAGTCTTTGAATTTACTTTATCCTAAATATTGATTCATCGAAAGGTAAAAACTGTGTCGTTGTGAAATAGATAGTTATGTTGTCTTCCCATTGGTAGCTTTCAATGGAAGGAAACAGATAAAAATCTTCCACAGGCATGTATTCGTTGATAGCACGCCATGCTACTTCATGCTTTTTTTTGCCGGTTTCGGGCTCCACAGGTTGCATAAAGAACAGTAGTCCCGACGATTTTTCAAATAAATAGTGTCTATCTAGGTGGTCTGGGTCCTTGACTGTAACTCTGTACACATCTTGGTTTTCCCATCTCATACTTACGCATTCAATGAACTCCAGGCTTCGAGCTTCCCATGTGTGTAGGGGTTTTTGGTAGTTATAGCCCACAACGCTGTCGTAGTATTCGCCTATCCCTATCTTGTACCAGTTGCCGCCAAGTGCATTGTATCGCCAGTGTTCTTTGCCGTTGGAGTTGTAGCCAATGATTAGTTTACCTTGGTGGTACAGCTCTATTCGTGAATAGGCGTTGCCTAAAAACCAACGTTTCATATATGCTGTGTCGTCGGCAATTTGGGTATTTATTATCTTGGATTCCATGTACACTATCTTGTTGTTGGGCAAGTTGTCATAGTTCAGCGTCGTCAAGTATTGCTTAACAACTGCCAGCGACAATGAGTCTTGCTGTGCAAAAACAACGTTGCTTAGCAGCG
>JAFZEK010000102.1 GCA_017560705.1 Bacteroidales bacterium
CTTTTGAATAAATAGTGTACTTTTGCAGATTGAAAATTCTAGCAAAATAGTAAAGGTAGGTTCTCTATTTTGTTAGAAAATGAATTTTTAGAACCTACCATAATATAAATAGATCTATAAATATGTGCAAAAAGATACATAATAATATTAATCCATTGCTGTGGGGTGGAATAATATTGTGGGTATTAGCGGTAATATCAGGATGGATATTAGACTGGTTTGGGTATATTAATGAACAAGATGAAGTGCTTAATGTACTTGATTATTTTGTGAAAAAATCTCCTATATTATCATTTGTTATTGTGTGTATTTTATCTCCAATAATAGAAGAATTTGCTTTTAGATATTGGACGATTGGTAAAATTTCAGCACGCATTATTAGTTTAATACTTTCTTCAATTTATATTTATGTTGAATTAGGATTTATTATTGCATTTGTATGTGCTATTTTGTTATATGTGCTAATGTTTATTATAAAGAAAAATGATATAGCTTTAATAATTACCACATCTGTAATGTTCTCATTATTGCATATTAATGGATTTTCATGTGTATCATTTGAAAACATAATATGTCTGATAGATATTTTTT
Organism: Bacteroidales bacterium; assembly: GCA_017560705.1. Classification (GTDB taxonomy): domain Bacteria; phylum Bacteroidota; class Bacteroidia; order Bacteroidales; family P3; genus HGM05376. Next base: position 592 of record JAFZEK010000102.1, read on the forward strand.
CATTGGCTGTAGTTCAATGTTGCATTGCTCTCAAATATCACTTTGCCATATCTGTGGTTATACATATAGTTAGTAACATGATTGCTTTTGTATGTTATGTCTAAGATTTTTGTCTATTAGTCCGAGAATAATAATGGAATAGAAATGAGCATACTTCCGAACCGTAAGAAAATGGTTTTAAAGTTTGAAAGGAATGAATAATTTATTCTTTATACTCCTTGTTAAATATGTCAATATGATGCAGAAAAACGCTACGACCTTCAATCATAACCACGTCGTAGTGCTAGGAAAAAAATCTTTCATAGAGCTAGAAAAGTTTTCTAACCCTAGATGTATTCTATTTTCCAAACTTTGGAATTCATTTTTCAAACCATGGAATTTATTTTCCAAAGTTTGGAAAATAGTTTCCATGGTTTGAAAAATAGTTTTCTGGTAGGGGTAAAATATTTTTCCTGCGGACTTAGACAATTTTTCTTTCCCCGTACAGGCATTTTTACGAGCTTTGTTCCTAGTTAACCTTGCCGTGGATAGGCAGTGCTTGCACACAAAAAAAATATATCCGGCAAAGGAGATGTCCTCTGCCGGATATATTGCCTTTATCTATTCGTAATTCACTATCAGTTTTTCAGTTTTCCACCTAAGCATTCTGCCAGGTATATTCTCGGGCTGAAGTCTAGTCGTCGTTTCCGCTATGTGAAAGGTACACCAGGATGTAATAAACCAATGTGGCTAGCGATGTAAGAGCGGAGATGAAGTAGGTATAAGCAGCCCATCTTAAAGCATCTTCAGCATATCCATGTGTGTTTGGCGATGTAATGTTGTGAGTGTTCAGCCACACCAAAGCCCTACGCGAAGCATTGACTTCCACTGGCAGAGTAATGATGCTGAACAAAGTGGTGATAGCAAATAAAAAGATGCCTAAAAGCAAAAGTCCTGGAAAAACATTTACAAGCAGAACGCCTGCAAGCAACACCCACTGCACCCAACGTGAAGCGAAACTTACGATAGGCACTAAGGATGAACGCATTTGCAACCACGAATAGGCAGTAGCATGTTGCACGGCATGGCCCGTCTCGTGGGCAGCTACAGCAGCAGCAGCCACACTATTGCCATAGTAAACATCATGACTAAGATTTATAGTCTTATTGGCAGGGTTGTAGTGATCCGAAAGAGTACCCGAAGTAGACACCACTTGAACATCATAAATATCATTGTCTTTCAACATCTTTTCAGCCACATCCTTACCCGTCATTCCATAATTCATCGGAATTTTGGAATACTTCTTAAACTTTGATTCTAACCGTTGGCTTATGATGTAACTAAGCACCATAAAGAAGCCAAATATAATCCAAATACTCATTTATTGTTTCTATTTTTCTTTATATCAAACTAATTACGCCGTAATAACGACGACAAAAAAGAAAAATTGTTTGGTAGCAGAATATATTTGCAAGAGCCAGCATCGTCTGTCGCAAAACACCTACACTAAGACTTTCTACTACCCAATGCTTTAGTACTGTACGGCACCAAAGGCCATTGCTACTACCAATTTCTCTGACATTGTAAACCAAAATAAGGGCCGTATGTTTCTTCTAACAAAAAAGATATTTCATTATGTATACAGATTTTTTGTTTGAAACAAGTTGGGAAGTATGCAATAAAGTTGGAGGAATCCACACTGTATTATCCACCAAAGCCAACACCCTTATCAAGGATTTGGACGACAACTACATATTAATAGGCCCCGATATATGCCGAAGCGTAGAGGGCAATGCAGAATTTATGGAAGACAACTCACTCTACAAAGGCTTTAAAACCTACGTTCAGAAGAAGGGTCTGCACATAAAGATAGGTCGCTGGAAAATAATAGGGAAGCCCGTGGTTTTTCTGGTGGATTTTTCTCAACTCTTTCAGCAAAAAGACGATATTTTCTCCCAATACTGGGAACGTTATAAGCTGGATAGCCTCAGCGGCCAATGGGACTACATAGAGCCTATGCTTTTCGGCTACGCCGCCGGCAAGGTCATTGAATGCTACTACGAGTACTACATAGCCTCCAAGCACAAAGTTGTGGCCCACTTCCACGAATGGATGACGGGCAGCGGCATACTGTACTTGAAGGAGCATTGCCCACAAATAGCCACAGCTTTTACCACACATGCCACAGTGCTAGGACGCTGCATAGCAGGCAACGAACTGCCACTATACGGCAACACCGTACACTACGAACCGTCCATAGTGGCTGCCAACTTTGGGGTAGTGGCCAAGCAGTCGCTAGAGCAGATAGCAGCACAGCAGTGCGATGCCTTTTCCACCGTAAGCCAAATAACAAACAAAGAATGTGAACAATTCCTGGGCAGGACGGCAGACCGCATTACACCCAACGGCTTCGAAGAGAAGCTAATATACAACACCGAGACCTACCGAACGCTGAAAGCCGAAGTGAGAGCTAAGATTATAAAAGTGCTCGAAACACTGCTGAACCAACGAATAGCCGAAAATGCAATGCTAGTGCTAAACAGTGGACGATACGAGTTTCACAACAAAGGCATCGACGTATTTATCGACGCACTGGGAGTATTGAACAACAATCCCGACCTGGAACGCGAGATAGTGGCAGTAATAGCCGTTCCGGCTCACCACACCGAACCCGACAGCAGCCTGAGCCCACTACCTATGCAAGCTGACTACGACAATCCTACCGACCAACGATACACCACTCATAACCTCTACGACTACAACCACGACCCAATAATAAACCACATAAAAAAGAACAACCTCCTAAACTCTACCACCGACAAGGTGAAAGTGCTATACATCCCCTCGTACCTCAACGGCGACGACGGAGTGATAAACTACCCCTACTTTGACTTTCTTACCGCCTTCGACGCCAGCGTTTTTCCATCCTACTACGAGCCGTGGGGATACACGCCTATGGAAAGCATAGCCTTCGGCATTCCCACACTCACCACATCGCTAGCCGGATTTGGCGTATGGCTTGCCAACAAAGTGCAAGACTACAAAGGCCCTTTGGCTACCATAGTACGCACGGATAGCAACTACAGCAGCGTGGTGAAAGAGATAGCCAACAGGCTACTATATGGCAGCAAGATGGAAAAGAACATTTACAACAACCTGCGAAAAGCAGCCTACAACATCTCTCGCGAAACGATGTGGAACAAGTTCATAACACACTACCACAACCTCTACTCCGACGCTCTTACGAAATCCAAAGAACGCATAAACCTCTACAACGACAAAATACCCTACATAGAAAAGAACCCTATAAGCCTGAGCCAAGGAGAGAAAAGCAAATGGCGTAAGATGTTTATCCGCCCCATTTTGCCCAAGAACTTGGAAGGGCTACAACGCCTTGCCACCAATTTTTGGTGGTCGTGGAACGGATGTGCCATTGCACTTTTTGAATCCATAGACCCCCTACTATTCGAAAACTGCCAACGCGACCCCAATAAAATGCTTGCCATGCTGTCGGCTCAAAAGATTGACAAACTAGCGACAAACGGAAAGTTCTTGGAATCGCTAAACTGCGTAGTCCGAAAATTCGACGCATACATGAAGGAAGAAAAAGACCCTCACTCCTATTGCGTAGCATATTTCAGCATGGAATTTGGCATCCACGACTCGCTGAAAATATACTCCGGCGGACTAGGAATGCTAGCTGGCGACTACCTGAAACAAGCTGGCGACTCCAATAAAAACATGGTAGGTGTAGGCCTTCTATATCGCAACGGCTACTTCCTTCAACACATCACAAAAGAGGGAGAACAAATATCGCAATACGTGTCACAAAAGTTTTCACAGCTGCCGCTGAAGATGATTCGCAACGCCCAAGGGCAGTGGCTAAAAGTGTCCGTAGCCTTCCCCGGCCGAGTGGTATATGCCAAAGTGTGGCTATGCGAGGTGGGCCGAATACCACTATACTTGCTCGACACCGACATTGAAGACAACAACGAACAAGACCGCAAAATAACCGGCGAACTATACGGCGGCAACTCCGAAACAAGACTACAACAGGAAATACTGCTAGGCATAGGCGGAGTGAGAGCCTTGGAAGCTCTTGGCATAAAACCCAACATCTACCACAGCAACGAGGGACACTCGGCATTCTTGGCACTTGAACGCTTGAAAATACTCGTCACCGAACACAAGATGGCGACCGACGAAGCCACCGAGATCATACGTTCGTCTACCCTATACACTACCCACACCGCAGTGCCAGCAGGTCACGACTCCTTCGACGAAGACCTTATGCGCGTATACTTCTACCATTTCTGCGACATCATCAAAATCTCGTGGGACGAGTTCATGGCCTTCGGACGTTTCAACCCCAAAAACAAAAATGATAAATTCTCGATGAGCGTACTAGCCACCACCTTCTCGCAAGAAGTGAACGGTGTGAGCAAGATACACGAAACAGTGAGCCGAAAAATGTTCTCACCCCTATTCCCAGGCTACTTCCCCGAAGAGCTATTTATAAAACACGTCACCAACGGCGTACACCTACCATCGTGGATTGCCAACTCGTGGATGAAACTGTATACCGAAACCTTTGGCGACGACTTCCTAAGCAACCAATCCAACGAAAAGAATTGGTTTAAAATACACCACATATCCGACGAAAAGATATGGGAAACACATCTACACCAAAAGAAACAATTGATAAAATACATAGAGCAACGACTGAAAAAAGAATTTCTAGCCCGAGCCGAAGACCCCAAAGTATGGATAGAGACCACCGAAAACATCAACCCGAACGCCTTAACCATAGGCTTTGCCCGACGCTTTGCCACCTACAAACGTGCCAACCTATTATTTACAAACCCCGACCGACTAAGCCGAATAGTAAACAACCCAAAGAAACCAGTGCAGTTCATCTTTGCCGGGAAGGCACACCCCAACGACCAAGCAGGCAAAGACTTGATAAAAGAAATAATAAAAATATCCAAGCAGCCCGAGTTTATAGGCAAAATAATATTCTTGGAAAACTACGACATAAACCTAGCCAAGTACCTAGTCCACGGCGTGGACCTATGGCTCAACACACCCAAGCGACCCCTCGAAGCCTCTGGCACTAGCGGACAAAAAGCCACCATGAACGGAGTGCTAAACTTCAGCATCCTCGACGGATGGTGGGCTGAAGGCTATCGCAAAGGCGCCGGATGGGCATTGCCCGAAGAATACACCTACGAAAATCAAGACTTCCAAAACGCTCTAGATGCCGAAACAATATATGCCTTCCTCGAAGATGAAATAATTCCGGCATTCTACGACTACAACGTGGGCAAGATTCCACAGAAATGGACAGCCTACATCAAAAACGCCATTTCGGGCATTGCTCCGCACTACACCATGGAACGACAACTGAATGACTACTACTCCCTTTTCTACAACAAAATGAACGCTCGACACCAAATGCTACTAGCCAACAATAGTCAAATACTAAAAGACATAGTGGCATGGAAAAGAAAAATAAAACGAGCATGGGACACCATAGAACTGATAGACATCCAATATCCCGACACCGAAGTAGACACCATAAACCTCGGCGAAGAGTTCTCATTTAAGGTGGTGCTTCAGCTTAGCGGTATCAATGCATCCGACATCGGAGTGGAAGCACTATTCTCCAAAACCATAAACGGAAAAGCCAAACTACTGAAAACAATTCAGCTAGACATTGCCGAAGAAAACGAGGGAAGAGTGACCTACTCCAAAACATCGAGAGCAATAATGTCGGGAGTATACGACTTTGCATTCCGCATATACCCCAAACACGACCACTTGCCTCACCGCCAAGATTTCCCTCTATTGAAATGGGTGTAAGAATGTACTTGATTGTGATATAAACAGACCAAATCACACTGCAACCGAAAAAAATGAGTTAACTCATTTACTCTTTTGAGTTAACTCAAAATCGTCTGCGAGTTAACTCAACGTATATGGATGAGTTAACTCAAAACCTTGAATGAGTTAACTCAAAAAAAAGTTTGAGTTAACTCATTTTTCCCAATGCGAGGCTAAGATTTTCTGATTTAGGGCAACTTCTAAAAATTCCACGTTCTAGGAAATTGATTGCATAAAGAACTTTTGCGTATTTGCCTATATAAAAAAAGAGGAAGACTTACTAATAATTTTCAGTCTTCCCCTTTGTTGTCCCGGAAGGATTCGAACCCTCACTAACAGAGCCAGAATCTGGTGTGCTACCATTACACAACGGGACAAACGGTAAATATCATTTGCAGTTATCAACCACCGAAGTCGTCGAACATGATACTTTCCTTAGCCACACCAAGGCTGTCAAGCATATTAACCACAGCTTTGGACATAGGACCAGGACCGCACATGTAGTATTCGATGTCTTCAGGTTCAGGGTGATTCTTCAAATAAGTTTCATACATAACGTTATGAACAAAACCTGCAGTATACTTAACACCAGCTTCGTCAGCCTTAGGATCAGGACGGTCCAAAGCTAAGTGGAAATGGAAGTTCGGGAACTCTTTTTCCAATTGCAAGAAGTCTTCCAAGTAGAATACTTCGTTCAAAGCACGAGCACCGTAGAAGTAATCCATTTTGCGGTCGGTAGTACGCAAAGTTTTTGTCATGTGCATTATTTGAGCACGCAATGGAGCCATACCGGCACCACCACCTACCCATATCATATCTCTCTTCGAGTCGAATATTGGACTAAATTCTCCGTAAGGACCACTCATAATAACCTTATCGCCCGGTTTAAGAGTGAAAATGTAAGAAGAAGCTATACCCGGCATTACATTTTGGAAACCAACTTGAGGCTTTGGTTTGAATGGAGGAGTAGCAATACGCACTGTAAGCATAATTCTATCACCTTCGGCAGGATAGTTAGCCATAGAGTAAGCACGGATAGTAGGAGTATCGTTTTTACATTTCAAATCGAACAATCCGAAGTTTTTCCAAGCTGGCAAGTATTCATCACCAATAAGGCTCTTATCTATATCCTTGTCATAATCCATAGAGTAAGCAGGAATTTTGATTTGAGCATACGAACCAGGAACGAAGTCCATGTGTTCACCTTCAGGCAAAGCTACTATAAATTCTTTGATAAAAGTAGCCACGTTCTTGTTGGAGATAACAGTACATTCCCATTCTTTTACACCAAGTACGGATTCAGGTACGATTATCTTCATATTTTCTTTTACCTTCACTTGGCAACCAAGTCTCCAATTATCTTGAATTTGTTTGCGAGTAAAGAAACCTTTTTCAGTAGGTAATATTTCACCACCACCTTCAGGCACACGGCAACGGCATTGACCGCAAGAACCTTTACCACCACA